>NZ_JBSGBK010000030.1:0-89604 GCF_053601215.1 Amycolatopsis sp. NPDC004772 | reverse complement strand
CGGGGGGGGGCGGGTCATGCATTCCAAAAACCCCCCCCTCACAGGTGGGGTCGGCCGAGGGGGGGGGCCCCCCCGGGGGGGGGGGGGGGGGCCCCCCCCCCCCCCCCCCCGCCACATTGGGGCGCTTGGGGCTTACAGCGGGTGCACCGGGCCGTTGTTGGTCACGCCCCGGACGTTCGACGGCGCTCCGGCCGCCGGGGGCTGCACGAACCCGTTGATGTGCAGGGCGACCGAGCGGATCGAACCGGCGTCGCCGCCGGCCGCGTCGACCACCGCGAACGTCCACGTGCCGTCGGCGGCCGCGCCGGCGAGGTTGCCGGTCAGGGCCTGCGTCGGCCGCCACGAGCCGGTGAACGGCGCGTTGGCCGAGGTCACCGTGCTGAACGCGGCCGCCGCGCTGTCGGCGAAGACGACCTTGCACAGGTTCTTGCCCGAGCCGCCGTTGCGCTGGAACACGGTGGCCTTCGCCCCGGAGGGCGCGGTCAGCGTGCCGACCAGGTCACCGACGTACGAGTGGTTCAGGCCCACCGCGGTCGAGGTCGGGTCGGTGCTGCACGTGGTGCCGTCCACGGAGAACGTCACCTTGGACGCGCGGCCGACCCCGGTGACCGGGATGCTCACCGACGCGCCGACCGGGCTGTTGTCCGGGATGTCCACCGGCGCGCCGGTGTAGGCGAAGTCCTGCGCGACCGGCGACGGGGTGCCGACCGGGAGCGAGAACGACGTCGTCGTCGGCGAGTGCGCCCCCGCGAAGGTGACGCGGGCGTTCAGCACCACCGGCACGCCGAGCTGCTGGCTCGCCGGGACGGTGATGGTGAAGTCGTTGACGCCGGTCTGTCCCGGGCTGATGGTGCCGTAGGACTTCGACCGCGGCGCCACCGTGACACCCGGGGTCGGGCTGGTGAGCACGACGCTGGTGGACACCGCGGTGCCGTCGCCGTCGTTGGTCACCGGCAGCGTCACCTTGGCGGTGTCGCCCGGGTCGAGCGCCGAGCCGCCGTCGGCCGGGGTGACCGTCGGCTGCTTGGCCACCGCGAGGGGCTGCGGGCTGGCACCGGTGTAGGCCAGCACCTTGTCCGCGAGGATGACGCCGGCCCCGGTGAAGTTGTCGCGGCCCGGGGTTTCGATGTCGATCGCGGTGTTGATCAGCGCCTCCCGGACCTCCGCGGGCGGCAGGCCGGGGTTGCCGGACAGCACGAGCGCGGCGATGGCGGCCGCGTGCGGGGCGGCGGCCGAGGTGCCGAAGAACGGGTTGAACCCGGTCACGCTGGTGGTGACGCCGTCGGCCGCGGTGATCTCCGGCTTGTTGCGGACCTCACCACCGGTCGAGGACACGTTGCCCGGGGTGATCGGCGTGCCGTTCGCCTCGTAGAACACGCGGCGCGGGCCGTCGGAGGAGAACCGCTCGGCCTTGGTGGCCCCGCTGAACGCGCCCGGGTACGGGCCCGCCGGGTTGGCCGGGTCGCCCGGTTCCAGTGCCCGGCCGAACGCCTTGGCCGCCGGGGCGGCCGCGACGCTGAAGGCGTCCCGCGCGGCCGAGTGGCCGACCGTCACGCCCGGGGTGTTGTAGGCCTTGAGCCCGTCGGCCGAGTCGGAGAACCGGCCGCGCAGCGCCGAAAGCGACAGGTAGCGGTTCTGGCCCGAGAACTTCACGATGGCCAGGCGCAGCCCGGTCCCGCCGAAGGCCGGCGTCGTGACGCGCTCGTACGGGTCCTGGGTGCCGGTCTGGACGTCCTGGCTGAAACTGACGACCGCGCCCGCGGAGTTGAGCAGGTAGAGGTCGTAGTCGTTCGCGGACGCGCCGAGCGGGTCCGACCAGTGCAGCGTCACCGGCACGTTGGCCGAGGACGCGTTCGAGATCGGCTCGTAGATCTGGTTGCCCGCCGCGCCGGCGAAGTTGTGCGCGGTGCCGGCGAACTTGCCGACCGACTTGCCGGAGTCGACGAAGTCGCCTTCCCAGTGCGCGGCGGTGCCGCTGGTGACGTTGCCTTCGTTGCCGGCGGAGGAGAAGTACAGCGCGCCGTCGGCGGTCACGTCGTTCACGGCCTGGGCGATGATCCAGTCCTGGAACGGCGATTCCTTGAAGTAGATGACGTCGTCGACGATGACGTCGCAGTGCGACTCGAAGCGCAGCTTGCGGATGTTGTCCGCGAAGCTGGCGTCGGAGTTGAACGCCGAGGCGAAGCCGAGCGCGGCGCGGGGCGCGAGGTCGTGGATGATCTCGAGCATCGCGGTGCCCTCGTCGCCGTCGCCCTCCTGGCCGGCGATGACGTCGACGTCCGGCGGGAGTTCGCCCTTGGCCTGCGAAGCGGCCAGGGAGTCGACGCCGTCGGACAGGGCGCACGCCTTGACGCCGACGCCGGTGACGCCGAACTGCTGGCGGGCGAGGTCGGCGTTGTGGGCGCGGTCGCCTTCGCTGACCAGCGGCGCGGCCGCGGCGGCACTGCGCCGGCTCTTGGCGGCCACGGCCTTCTGCAGCTCGCCGGCGATGCGATCGGCCTTCTGCTGCTTGGTTTCGGTCTTGGTGTCGGACTTGCCGGACGTCGCCGGCGTGGCGAGCTCCCGGGCGGTCATCGCCTGGTCGGCCTGCTCGACGCGCTTGACGTCGTCGCGCGCGGCGATCTCGCCGACCTTGGCCAACGGGACTTCGGCGCGGACGCTGCCGTAGCGGTCGGACACCGCGCGGATGCCCGCTCCGGCCTTGGTCAGCCCGGCGAGGAGGTCCGGCGAGACCTTGCTCGCGCGGATGTCGACCAGGACGGTCCCGGCCGCGGAAACGGTGGCCCCAGACTGCAGTGCGTTCAGCTGCTTCCCCACGCCCTTTTCGGCGACGAGCAGCTTGCTGTCCACTTTGGACTCGGCGGCGGTGCGGCCCGCCTTGACCGCCTGCAGGGCGGCGATCTGTTGCTGAGCGGTTTCGCTGAACGCGTCCGGACCGGACGCGGGTGCGGCCCCCGCGACGGGCGGGGAAACCAGGCCGAGCGCAGCGAGCAGGGCCGCGGCTCCGGCGGTGAACACAGTGGATCTCGATCTCGTGGAACGGGTACGACGCACGGGCGCCCTCCGAATCTCCAAGGCGCGTGCCCCGACTCACGCTGACCGACGCCGGTGATCACCGGCTGAACCCAGCTAAGTACCGGGAGTTCTCCGTAAACATCAGCCGTTCGAGTGACAAAGGACGGATAATTTCCCGAATGGGCCGGACGACGTAGGCCGTTCAGCGCAGCGGTGAACCGGTCACCGGACACGCACCGGACAAATGATCGTCCCACCACCGCCCGCAAGGGTGATCACGGAGTGGGACGTCCGGCTGGGACGTCCACAAGCAACACGCCGGACCGTGCAACCGCCGAGGCGGCCGGGAAAGTTCGTTACGGCGCCCTCAGAGCACGAACGAATCCGACCACGGCTGCGCGGCCCGCCCGGAGAGGGCGTCCAGCAGCGTCACCGCCTGCTTGTCCGTCAGCGACGCCACGAAGTCGACCACCGCCCGGCCGCGCGCCAGGCCGCGCACCGCGTCCGCCCCCGTCACCGGCTCGCCCGTCGCGCCCACCAGCAGCTCCGGCGCCGAACGCGCCAGCCCGGCGTACTCCGCGCGAGCCAGCTCGACCAGGTCGTGCAACCGCCGCGGCAGGCGGGACACCTCGTCGCGGTCGAGGAGCCACGCGTCGAGCGCGTCGACCAGGCTCGTCACCACCCCGGCCTGGCCGCGCTGGTGCAGCGCGAGGTCCGGGCGCAGCAGCACGAACCGGCGGTGCACGAACTTGAGCACCTGCACTTCGTGCCACTGGGCGGGCCGCAGCGACACGTGCCCGGTGCGGGTGGACGGCGAGGCCAGCAGGAACACGCCGTCGACCAGGCGGGACGTCCAGTTCGCGGAGAACGCCGCCGTGGCCTGCTCGGCCTCGATCGAGCCGTCGAACTCGCCGGCCAGCAGCCCGTCGACCAGCTCCGCGCGCACCCGCGCCACCGCGGCGGCGAACGCGTCGTCATCGACGATCCAGGCGTCCTTCGCGTGCATGCGGCGGCGGAGGCGCTCCAGCGACCGGCCCGGGCGGCGCAGGTCCGCGTGCAGCGTCTCGTCGTCCAGCGACACGAGTTCGGCCGCGTGCTCGAGCCACTCCCCCAGCTCCGCGGCGACCGGGGCGTGCTGCAGGACGCCGATGCGGTGGAAGTCCTGCAGGTCGTGGATGGCGTAGGCGATGTCGTCGGCGGTGTCCATCACGGACGCTTCGACGGTCTGCTGCCAGCCTTCGACGCGGCCCGCGAAGGCCGCGCGCGCCTGCTCGAAGTCGTCGAGTTCGGTGGCGTAGGCGGAGAACTTGGCCGCGCCGGTGCCCGGCAGGTCGCCCGGCTCGGCCGCCCCGCGCGG
Source organism: Amycolatopsis sp. NPDC004772 (assembly GCF_053601215.1). Taxonomy (NCBI): domain Bacteria; kingdom Bacillati; phylum Actinomycetota; class Actinomycetes; order Pseudonocardiales; family Pseudonocardiaceae; genus Amycolatopsis; species Amycolatopsis sp. NPDC004772. Next base: position 85,232 of record NZ_JBSGBK010000030.1, on the reverse strand, counting down.
CGGCACGGCCAGTTCCGACGGGTGCGGCGCGGGGTGGTGCAGCCGCAGCCACGGGTACTTGAGGACGGCGGCCCGGACGGCGGCGGTCAGGTCCAGCCCGATCGCCGACGGCCCGCGCACGTCGGTGGTGGTGATGATCCGGAACGTCTGCGCGTTGCCCTCGAAGCCGTCGGCGAGGCCGAAGCGGTGGCGGGCGATGCGGTCGAGCGTCTGCTCCCCGAGGTGCCCGAACGGCGGGTGCCCGAGGTCGTGGGCGAGCGCGGCGGCCTCGGCGACGTCGGGGTCGCAGCCGCCCAGCTTGTCGGCGAGGCCGGCGTCGGGCCCGCCGGTGATCCGCTCGGCGATCGCGCGGGCGACCTGCGCGACCTTGAGGCTGTGGGTCAGCCGGTTGTGCAGCAGCCCGGCCCCGCCGGCGCTGACGACCTGCGTCACGCCGCCGAGCCGCGCGAAGAACGGCGACGCGGCGATCCGGTCGCGGTCGATCCGGAACGGGCTGGTCGCCAGGTCGGTGAACCCGCCGACGTTCGCCACGGGATCACGCCGCGCGGCCCGCGGGTCGGTCTCCTGATCCATGCGCCCGACCCTATCCCGCAGGTTCCCCCGAACGGCGGCCGAGCCACCACCGTGTCGACCCTCTGGTCTCGGGTGTTCGAACACGTATCCCGCGTGATCAGGCCCGTGATTCGCGTGATTGAAGCCGTAACTCGCGAGTTCCGGCTTCAATCACGCGAGTTCCGACTTGGATCACGCGAGTTCCGCCGGGCATCACTCGGGCGGCGTGGTGTACGCCTTCAGCGTGCGGTCGGCCGCCGCGCGGGCCTGGGCCGGGTCCGCGCCCGCCGCGACGTCGGCCTCGTACCAGGCCTCGTTCGACGCCGTCATGAACCGGATGCCGTCGGCCGACATCATCCAGGCCATCGCCGCCTCGGGGTCGACGGCCGTGCCCGGCGCGCGCAGGTGCAGGACCAGGCCGACCAGCGCCCCGTCCCAGCCGATGCCGACCGCGCCCGGGCCGAACTCGTCCCAGCGCTCGTCGACGTGCGCCACGTGCTCCAGCTCGAACCGCGTGCCCGAACCCTCCGGCGTCAGCCGCACCTCGATCCAGCTGACGTTGCCGTCGAACTCCCACGTCGCGGCGAAGCTCTTCGGCGGGTCGCAGCGCTCGACCGTGCCGCCGGCGTTGCCCTCCAGCTGGTACTTCCCGCCGACCTTCAGCTCGCCGCTGACCGGCAGGAACCAGCGGGGGATGCGTTCGGGGTTCGTGCAGGCGTCCCACAGGTCGTCGAGGTCGGTGTCGTAGACCTGGCTGATCGTGAGGACGCGGGCCTCCTTCCCCTCGAGCACCCGGTCGCCGAGCGTCCGGCGGACGGCGCTGATCTGGTGGTTGACGTCGATCACGAACCTTCTCCTTCGGTGAGGCGCCGGGCACGCTTGCCGCGGGCGATTTCGGTGGCCAGCGCGTCCAGCGGCGGCGTCCAGTACCGGCGGAACCGGTCGAGCCAGCCGTCGATGTCCCGCAGCGGCGCGTGGCCGACCGCGTACAGCCGCCTCGTGCCGTCCTGGCGGACGACGGCGAACCCGTTCTCGCGCAACACCTTCAGGTGCTGCGACACGGCCGGCTGCGAGATGCCGAACTCGGCCCGGATCACCTCGGTCACCGCGCCGGCGGCCCGCTCGCCGTCGGCCAGCAACTCGAGGATCCGGCGGCGGACCGGGTCGCCGAGGACGTCGAACGCGTGCACCCCGCCAAGCTACAAGCAGCTACTTATATAAGTCAACACTGAAGCAGTTACGCCGATGTGGGTAACCCACGGTGAACATCAGCCGACATCGGTTCCGCTTCGCCGCGTGACCCGCGACGATCGGGGCCGTGAAGTCGCCACGCGCGGTCCGCTTCGCCTTCCAGCCGCTGTACAGCCTCCACACGGGAGGTGTCGTGGCGCACGAAGCGCTGGCCAGGCCCGGCCGCGGAACGGTCCCGGAACTGCTCGCGCAGGCGCGCCGCGACGGCCGCCTCGCCGAAGCCGACATCGGGCTCGCGGTCGCCGCCGTCCGGCAGGACGCGGAGAACCCGACGTCGCTCCCCCTGCACCTCAACCTTTCGGCGCGCACGCTGGCCGCGCCGCCGTCGATGTACGACGACCTCCTCGAAGAGCTCGGCGACGCGGGCCGCCGCACCCGCGACGTCGTCCTGGAGATCGGCCCGCCGTTCGCGCCGCTGCCCGCCGGCCGCGCCCTCGCCGGGATGCGGGAGCTCACCGAGCTCGGCTTCCGGATCGCGCTCGACGGCCTCGGCCGCGGCGACCTGCCGCTCGGCCTGCTGGTCGAGGCGCCGATCGACCTGGTGAAGCTCGACCGGACCGTGCTGCGCGGGCTCCCGGACGACCAGGCGTCGGTCGCCGTGGCCGAGGCGTTGCTGCACTACACGAACCGCACCGGCACCCGGCTGGTCGCGACCGGCGTGGAGACCGGCGAGCAGCTCGACGCCGTCCGCGCCCTGGGCGTCCGGATCGCGCAGGGGCACCTGCTCGCGCCGCCGACCGCGGCCGGTCCCGCGCCGGCCCTGCTCACGCGCGGCCGTCCCACGACCGGGGCGCCGGCGCCGTGCGTCGGCGACTTCCTCCGCCCGGCGACGACGCTGCCGGAAACGGCGACCTGCGACGAAGTCCGCGCGGTGCTCGCGGCGGCCGACGCGCCGTCCGGGGTGATCGGCGTGGACGAGCTGAACCGGCCGCGCTGGTCGGTCGACCGGACGCGGTTCCTGGTGGCGGTCACCGGGCCGTACGGCCACGCGCTGCACGCGAAGCGCCCGGCGGCCCGGCTCGCGGACACGCCGCACACGATCGAGGCCCGCGCGGGCGCGATGGAGTTCCTCGAGCTGGTCACCGACGCCGACTGGGGCCGCACCGGCGACGACGTGGTCGTGGTCGACGAGCTCGGCCGCTGCCTCGGCGTGGTGCTGGTGACCGAGGTGGTCCGCGGCGTGGCCGAGGCGAAGGTCGAAGCGGCGGCGGCGCTGAACCCGCTGACCCGCTTGCCGGGCAGCGACACGATCGCCCGCGACGTCGCCCGCCGGATCACGATCGGCGAGCCGTTCGTGGCGGCCTGGCTGGACATCGACGGCTTCAAGGCGATCAACGACACGGCCGGCTTCGCGGCGGGCGACAACCTGATCCGCGAGCTGGGCGCGGCGCTGACGGAACTGGCCGGCGGCCTGCGGCGCATGCGCGTGAGCCACGTGGGCGGCGACGACTTCCTGGTGGTCTGCGACGTCGACGAGATCGCGACGGTGGCGGGGGCGCTGCTGGACCGGGCGTGGTCGGCGGAGGGCCTGCCGGTGACGGTCTCGCTGGCGACCCTGGTGTGCGCGAGCGGGGCGATCGGGTCGTACCAGGAGGTTTCGCGGCTGCTGGCGCCGTTGAAGAAGCGTGCGAAGGCGGTGCCGGGGTCGAGCTGGGTGCTGAGCCGCCCGGGCGCGGAGCGGGTGGAAGTGCTGCGCGGCATCGGCACCCGGGGGTTACAGGCCGCCGCCGGCTGACCAGTCGAGGGTGAGCTGTGCCGGGACGGCCATCGCCGCCCAGGCGACGTACTCCTCGTGCGTCCAGCCGCACACCGCGGTCAGGTGGTCGTACGCCTCGTGGGACATGAGCAGCCCGATCGCGTCCGCCAGGCGGCCGATCGACCCGCCTCCCGCCAGCCCCGCCGCCAGCAGCCGCTCGGCGATCTCCGCGCGGCGCGCCGCCGCCAGCTCCGCGCGGACCGCCGCCACCTCGGGGTCCGCCGCGGCCGCCGTCGTGAACGCGCGCCAGATCGGCAACGAGCCGCGCAGTCCCGCCGCCACCCGGGCCACCACCGACGGCAGGTCCGCCGGGCCGGCCGGGCCGGCGAGGGCGTCCAGGTTCATCGCGTCCGGGTCGCCCGCGAAGCCGTCGCGGAAGGCGGCCAGCAGCAGCTGCGGCTTGCGGCCCGTCTGCGTCACCGTCTCCAGGCTCACGCCCGCCTCCGCCGCGATCTGCCGCATGCTCGTGCCCCCGTAACCGCGTGCAGCGAACAGCTTCCCCGCCGTCGCCACCACGTGGGCCCGGGTTCGCCGCGCGCGTTCCTCGCGCACCGGCGATTCGTACCGGCGTCGCGCGCCTTCGGGTATCGTCATCAATTGAATAGTACAGCGTATCGCTCAAAGGGGGAGCCATGACTCGCGTACTCGTCGGCGTGCAGCCCGCGCGCGGCCACGTCGGGCCGACCAAGCCGATCGCCGAGGCGCTGGTCGCGGCCGGGCACGAGGTCACCGTCGTCACCGGGGCGCGCTACCGGCGGACGTTCGAAGACCTGGGCGCCACCGTCGCCGTCCTGCCCGCGGAGGCCGACTTCGACGAGACGGACCTGGACGGCACGATCCCCGGCCGCGCCGGGCTGAGCGGGCCGAAACTCGCCCGGTTCGAGCTGACCCACTTCGTCCGCGCCATGCCCGCGCAGCTGAGCGTGATCGACGCGCAGGACGCCGACGTCGTGCTCTGCGATCCGCTGATGATGGCCGGGCTGGCCCTGGTCCGGCGCGCCCGGCGGCCGCGCGTGCTGACGCTGGGGTTCCTGCCGTTCATGCCGCCCGTCCCGACCGGCCCGCCCGGGCACCCGCTGCGCGGCGCGATCCTCAGGACGCTGGCGCCGTGGGTGACGCGCCCGGCGCAGGAGCTGGCGAAAGACCTCCTCGGCGGCGACCCGGGCATGCTGTTCACGGACTGGCCCCTGCGCAGCGACGGCGTCCTGCAGATGACCTGCCCGGGTTTCGAGTACCCGCGGCCGGGCGTGCCGCTGCACTTCATCGGGCCGACGACGGTCAGCGCGGCGAGCGAGCACCCGCTGCCGCCGTGGTGGGCCGACCTCGACGGCGGCCGCCCGGTGGTGCACGTGACCCAGGGGACGATCGCGAACGACGACCTCGGCCGCCTCGTCGAGCCGGCCATCGACGCCCTGGCCGGCGAGGACGTCCTGGTCGTCGCTACGACCGGCGGCGGACGGCTGCGGCCGGGCCCGCTGCCGGACAACGTCCGGGTGGCCGGCCTCCTGCCGTACGACGAGCTGCTCCCCCGCTGCGCCGCGGCGGTCACCAACGGCGGGTACGGCGGCGTCAACCACGCGCTGCGCTACGGGGTGCCGCTGGTCGTGGTCGGGGCGAGCGAGGACAAGCGCGAGGTCGCGGCCCGGGTCGCCTGGTCCGGAGCCGGGATCGGCCACGCCCGCGCTTCGGCCTCGCCCCGGATGCTGCGGCGGGCGGTTCGCGCGGTGCTGGACGATCCGCGTTACCGGGATCGGGCGCGGGAGCTGGCCGGGGAAATGGCCGCCGGACCGACCACGGCCGAGGTCGTCGAGCTGATCACCGGCTGAACTCGTGCGCGGACAGGTAGCTCGCGAACCGCTCGTCGACCTCCTCGGGCGTCAACCCGAAGTCCGCCAGGCTGTAGCGGTGCACCGGCTTGCGCTCCCCCGTCCGGCTCGCCTCGTGCACCGCCGTCATGGCCGTGCGGGCTTCCGGCGTGAACTCCAGTCCGAAGTGGTCGTACACAGTGGACACCGTGCCGATCGGGTCCGCCACGAAGTCCTCGTACCGGACGTCGCAGAACTGCGCCGGGTTGTGGCGCGCGCGGGCCCAGCCGAACTCGTCCGCTCCGCGGGCCCACAGCTCCAGCTGGCCTCGGCCGATCACCTCGCCGCGAAACTTCGACGACCAGCCGTCCGCGGCCTTCTCGGCGAGGCTGCACATCGACGCCATGATCGTGCTCGGCGCCCGGTGCGTCTGGATCACCAGCGCGTCCGGGTAGTTCGCCATCAGCGCGTCCAGGGCGAACAGGTGGCTCGGGTTCTTGAGCACCCAGCGCTTGCCCGCGTCCGGCAGCCCGATCAGCTGCAGGTTTCGCCGGTGCCGGGCGTAGGCGTCCGTCCAGTCCTGTTTGGCCAGCCAGCGCGAATACCGCGGCAGGTGTGCCAGGCACTCGAACGACACCGACCGCATCGACTGGCGCAGCAGCTGCCAGCACTCCTCCACCTGGTCGGCGGACATGTGGTGGACACCCATGAACTCCGGGTGCTCGACGTGGTGGCGCTCGTACCCCGCCTGGATCCCCTGGAAGATCGGGTTGTCCGCCCACGTCTCCCGCGGCGGCCGCGGCTGCGGGACCTCGGCGAGCCACACCTCGAGCCCCTGGTGCGCGGGGTCCTCGGCGAGCAGCCGGTGCAGCGCCGTCGTGCCCGTGCGGGGCAGCCCGGTGACGAAGATCGGCCGCTCGATGCGGACGTCCGCGTACGCCGGGTTCTGCTTCCACGACGCCTCGCTCAGCAGCCGCGCCACCAGCGCGCCGCGCAGCATCGCCCGGTGCACCTTGTTGCCGTAGGGCGTCAGTTCCTCGTCGGCCTCGTACGACTCCAGCAGCACGCGCAGGCCCTCGGCGTACTCGTCCGCGCCGAAGTCGTCGAGCCCGGTGAGCTTCGACGCCGAGGCGTGCAGGTCGTCGAAGGTGCCGACGTCTTCCCGGCCGGGGCGCATGGGTCCTCCTCAGTGGTGGTACTCGCCGCCGTTGACGTCGAGGCACTGCCCGGTGATCGCGCGCGCCATCGGGGAGGCGAGGAACACCACCGCGTCGGCGATCTCGTCGGGCTCCGGCAGCTTGCGCAGGTCTATTGTGGACGCTGTCTCGGCGTAGACGTCTTCCGGTGTGATGCCGCGTTCCTTGGCCAGGTAGGCGAAGTACCACTGGAGGTTCGGCCCCCAGATGTACCCGGGCGCCACGGTGTTGACGCGCACGCCGTCCGGCCCCAGCTCGCTGGCGAGGCTCTGGGACAGCGACAGCAGCGCCGACTTCGCCATCTTGTAGGCGCCGAACGTCCGCCGCGAATGCCGCAGCACCGCCGAATTGATCATCACCAGCGAGCCCTTGCTCTCCTTGAGCGCGGGCAGGAACAGCCGGGTCAGCCGGAGCACGGAAATCGCCGCGGTCTCGAAGCCGGCGCGGACGGCGTCTAAGTCCACAGTGGCCAGATCGGTGAGCGGCGGGACGGCGAAGGCGTTGTGCACCACCGCGTCCACCCGGCCGAACGCCTCGACCGCCTCGTTCACCAGGTTCGCCGCGGAGTCCGCGTCGTCGATGTCGGTGCGGACCGCGACCGCCCGGCGGCCGAGGTCGGTCACCTCCTTCGCGACCTCGCTCAGCCGCGACTCGGTGCGCGCGGCGAGCACGACGTCCGCGCCCGCCTGCGCGCTGCGCACGGCGATCGACCGGCCGAGCCCGGGCCCGATGCCCGAGACGACGACCACCTTGCCCTGCAACACGTTCTCCACGTTCACCCCAGCATCCGGGCGGCGACGGCGTCCTGCCGGGCCGCGATCCGCGCCGCCCACTGCTCCGGCGTCACCCGCGCGTCGGCGTGGTACGGCAGGCGGTCGGGCAGTTCGTCGGTCTTGACCACCTCGACGACCGGGCCGTCGTCCGGGCCGAGGTCGCGGGCGAGCCGCTGCCAGCGGATCTGCACGTACCCGCGGTCGTGGCCGGTCAGCTCCAGCCAGTTCGCCAGGCCGGGGTCGCGTTCGGCGAGCACGAACCGGATCTTGCCGTCCGGGTCGACGCGGGCCTGGTCGGCGGTGAGGCTCGTCTGGTGGTTGATGTAGTCGAGCGAGACGTACCAGAGGCTGCCGAGCTGGATGCCCTGGTACGGCGCGTCCGCACAGCGCGGCACGGTGACGATCATCGCCTCTTCCGGGCCGAGCTCGTAGTGCCCGGCCGAGGAGAACTGCGTGGTCAGCCCGCCCGGCGTGGAGCGCGGCTCGGTCAGCGTGTTCACCGGCAGGTCGTAGTAGAACCACTTCGGGAAGGCCAGGAACGTCTTGAGCCGGCTCAGCAGGATTTTGCCGGTGACGCCGTAGCGCTTCGCCAGCGCCGACCGATCCGGCACCGGCGGCGCCTGGCCCGCGGTGTCGACGCACCGGATGCGGATCTCGCCGCGGCGTTCGGTCGCCCAGTCGCTGTAGACCTCGCGGACGACGAGCATCGACGAGCCTTCGCCGAGGACGAAGTAGTTCGGTCCCGGGTTTTCTCGGGCCGGGCCGAAGCGCAGCTCGAACCGGCCGTCCGGGCCGATCTCGAGCTTCCGGTCGTCGAACGCGGCGAGGCTGTCGGGCACCTCCACCGGCGAGTAGTCGCCGTTGAGGACCTGGAAGCTCAGGTCGGCGGTGCTGCCCCGGACGCCGGTGACCAGGTACTCGCGGTCGGCGCGGATGTTCGCGTTGAAGTACAGCGTGTCCGGGTTGTCGAGGCCCATCTTCGTGTACGGCCCGGTGGACGCGGTGAAGTACGGGAAGTCGCGCTGGTAGGCCCAGGCCATCTGCAGCGACGCGCGGATGCTGCCGGCGAGGTAGTCGTAGCCCTCCAGCAGGCCCTGCTCGGTCTGCGCCGGCGGGGCTTCGGCGATCAGCTTCTCGGCCTCGACGATGGCGTCGGCGAACGACCGGGTCAACGAGAACTCGTTCTCGATCATGCCGGCACGGCCCAGCGGTTCGCGAGCAGCCGGTAGCCGGGGATGGCCTCCCAGGACATCATCGATTCGTAGGTCCGGACGTACCCGATGTGCGTCATCCGCCAGGCGCCGTCGTGGTCGCGGCGGTAGGTGTCCTCGTAGAACGCGGCGCCTTCGATGATCACCTTGTGGTCGGGCACGATGACCTTGTCGGTGAACGACCACCGCCCGGTCGCGGTGTCGCCGTCGACCTCGATCTCGGGCTGAGCTGCGTGGTGCACCGTGATGATGCCGTTGCCGAGGCTCTGGGTGAGGAACTCGACGATGGCGTCGCGGCCCTCGAACCGCTTGCCCTCACTCCCGACCGCCCGGGTCCCGTAGTCGGCCGTGGCGTCGACGGTGAAGGTGTCGGCCACCTCGTCCCACAGCTTCAGGTCCACCCCGCGCAGGTACCGGTACTTCAGCCGCTTGATCTCTTCGAGCACGCCCAGGTCCATGCAGACAGCGTCCCGCACCGCTTGACCAAAGACAAGAACATGTTCTACTTTTTTCCGGTGTCCGTGACCTCGTACGAGCTCTCGCACCTGGCCGCGCTCGAAGCGGAGGCCGTGCACGTCTTCCGTGAAGTCGCGGCGACCTTCGAGCGCCCGGTCCTGCTCTTCTCCGGCGGCAAGGACTCGGTGGTGATGCTGCACGCGGCCGCGAAGGCCTTCTGGCCCGCGCCGCTGCCGTTCCCGGTGCTGCACGTCGACACCGGCCACAACTTCGACGAGGTCATCCGGTTCCGCGACGAGACCGTCGCCGCGCTCGGCCTGCGGCTCGAGGTCGCGAGCGTGCAGGACGACATCGACGCCGGCCGCGTCGTCGAGGAGACCGGGCCGCGGGCGAGCCGCAACCGGCTGCAGACGGTGACCCTGCTGCGGGCGATCCGCGAGGGCGGCTTCGACGCCGTGTTCGGCGGCGCCCGCCGGGACGAGGAGAAGGCCCGGGCCAAGGAGCGCGTGTTCAGCTTCCGCGACGAGCACGGCCAGTGGAACCCGCGGGCGCAGCGCCCGGAGCTGTGGAACCTCTACAACGGGCGGCACCGCCGCGGCGAGCACATCCGCGTCTTCCCGCTGTCGAACTGGACCGAACTCGACATCTGGCAGTACATCCGCGACGAGCGGATCGCGCTGCCGCCGCTGTATTACGCGCACAAACGCCCGGTCGTGCAACGCGACGGCATGCTGCTGGCGGCCACCCGCTTTCTGTCCCTCGTGGACGGTGAGACGCCGTACGAGGCGACCGTGCGCTTCCGGACCGTCGGCGACGCCACCTGCACCGGCTGCGTCGAATCGTCGGCGACGACACCGTCCGAAGTGGTCGCCGAGGTGGCCGCCACCCGCGTCACCGAACGCGGGGCGACCCGGGCCGACGACCGGATTTCCGAGGCCGGCATGGAAGACCGCAAGCGAGAGGGCTACTTCTGATGCAGCTGCTGCGGATCGCCACCGCCGGGAGCGTGGACGACGGCAAGTCCACGCTGATCGGGCGGCTGCTGTTCGACTCGAAGGCGATCTTCACCGACCAGCTCGCCGCCGTCGAACGCGCCAGCCGGGACCGCGGCGAGGACTACCCCGACCTCGCGCTGCTCACCGACGGGCTGCGGGCCGAGCGCGAGCAGGGCATCACGATCGACGTCGCCCACCGCTACTTCGCCACGCCCAAGCGGAAGTTCATCATCGCGGACACCCCGGGGCACCTGCAGTACACGCGCAACATGGTGACCGGCGCTTCCACCGCCGACCTGGCGCTGATCCTGGTCGACGCGCGCAAGGGCGTCCTCGAACAGTCGCGGCGGCACGCGTTCCTGGCGTCGCTGCTCGGCATCGGGCACCTCGTGGTGTGCGTGAACAAGATGGACCTCGTCGACTGGTCGCGGGAACGGTTCGACGAGATCCGCGAGGACTTCCGCCGGTTCGCGATGAAACTCGACGTCGCCGACCTGACGTTCGTGCCGGTTTCGGCGCTGCACGGCGACAACGTCGTCCACCGCAGCGCCAGCATGCCGTGGTACGAAGGCACTTCGCTGCTGCACCAGCTGGAGGAAGTGCACGTCGCTTCCGACCGCAACCTGATCGACGCGCGGTTCCCGGTGCAGTACGTCATCCGGCGGTCCGACTTCCGCGGCTACGCGGGCACCATCGCCGGCGGGGTGTTCAAGCCGGGTGACGAGGTCGTGGCGCTGCCCTCGGGGTTCACGTCGAAGGTGCGCGCGGTCTGGGGCCCGGGCGGGCAGCCCCTGGACGAGGCGTTCACCGGCCAGGCGGTGGCCGTGGAGCTGGCCGACGACCTCGACCTCGGCCGCGGGGCCATGCTCTGCCGGCCCGGGAACCGCGCGGAGTCGGCCCGCGAGGTGGACGCCCTGGTCTGCTGGTTCTCCGAGCGCGCGGCGCTGACGCCGGGCGCGACGTACGCGGTGCGCCACACGACCACCGAGACGCGGGGCACGGTGGAACGGCTGGAGTACCGCCTCGACGTCACCACGCTGCACCGCGACGAGACGGCGGAAGCGCTGTCCCTGAACGACATCGGCCGCATCCGGCTGCGCACGCGGTCGCCGCTGCTGTTCGACCCCTACCGCCGCAACCGGGCCACCGGGGGCTTCCTGCTGGTCGACGAGCACACCGGCGACACAGTGGCGGCGGGCATGATCACCGGCGCGGTGGCGTCCCCGGTCGTCTGGCACACTGCGGCGGTGCGGCGTGAAGACCGCCCGACGCGTGGCGCGACGGTGTGGCTGACCGGGCTCTCGGCGTCGGGCAAGTCGTCGGTGGCGGTCGAGCTGGAGCGCCGGCTGGTCGCGGCGGGCCGCCCGGCGTACCTGCTCGACGGCGACAACCTGCGCCACGGGCTCAACGCCGGTCTCGGGTTCAGCCCCGAGGACCGCGCGGAGAACGTCCGGCGGGTGGCCGAGGTGGCCCGGTTGTTCGCGGACGCGGGCGTGGTCGCGATCGCGTCGCTGATCAGCCCGTACGAGGCCGACCGCGCCCGGGCACGGACGATCCACGACGGGCTGCCGTTCGTGGAGGTCTTCGTCGACACGCCCCTGGAGGTCTGCGAAGCCCGCGACCCGAAGGGGATGTACGCGAAGGCGCGCGCCGGGGAGATCACCGGGTTCACCGGCATCGACGCCCCCTACGAGCGGCCGTCGTCGCCGGACATGGTGCTGCGCCCGGGCGACGGCGACCCGGCGGCGATGGCGGCGGCGATCCAGGCCCTGCTCGACGACCTCGGCTGAAAATCCCCTTGCCCGCGCCGCCTATGGTGGGCGGCATGACGTCGGTCAGGCAGGTTCAGGTCACCTTCGACTGCGCGGATCCGGAGCGCGTCGCCCGGTTCTGGTGCGAGGTGCTGGGGTACGAGCTCCACAGCAGCGGCGTCGCGTGCAGCGACCCCACCGGGGCAGGCCCGCGGCTGTACTTCCAGCAGGTGCCCGAGGGCAAGGTCGTCAAGAACCGCGTGCACCTCGACGTCCGGGTCGGCACCGGGCTCGTCGGCGAGGAGCGGCTCGCCGCCCTCGAGGCCGAGTGCGCGCGGCTGGAGAAACTCGGCGCGGTCCGCGGACAGCTCCTGCTCGCCGACGAGGAAAACGAGTCCTGCCAGAACATGCAGGACGTCGAGGGCAACGAGTTCTGCCTCGACTGACGCCTACTCCGCTTCCAGGACGAAGAACAGGAAGCTCGGGAAGGTGTCGAGGATTTCGAAGTCGCCGGGGAACAGCTCGCGGGCGGCCGGGGTGGGGTGCGGTTCGCTGATGACGGCGATCCGGAAACCGGCCGCGGTGAAGGCGTCGGTCATCGCGTGCAGGGGCTTGTTCCAGAACGTCATCCGCGCTTTTTCGCCGTGCAGCTCGAACTCGTCGGTCCAGGTGTACGGCTCGAAGTAGTCCGGCCGCGGGCCCTCGTGGCGGTGGGTCAGGTTGACCATCATCGGGTGGTTGACCGAAGCGATGAGCCGGCCGCCGGGCTTCAGGACGCGCCGGACTTCGGCGAGCACCGGCTCCCAGTCCCGCAGGTAGTGCAGCACCAGCGACGCCACGACGTCGTCGAACTCCGCGTCGGGGAACGGGAGCGGGTCGGCCAGGTCGGCGACCCGCAGGTCCGCGTCCGCCCCCAGCAGCCGCCGGGCGTGCTCGATCATCCCGGCGCTCTGGTCGAACCCGCTGACGACCGCGCCCTTCGCCCGCAGCTCGGCGAACAGCGGGCCCGAGCCGCAGCCGGCGTCGAGGATCCGGCGGCCCGCCACGGCACCGGCGAGCGCGAGGGTCGCGGGCCGCTCGTAGTAGGCGTTCATCAGGCTGGCTTCGTTCTCGGCCGTGTAGGCCGCGGCGAACTCGTCGTAGGCGGCAGTCATGCGGACCATGGTGCCCGAATCAGCGGGACGGTGCCACGAAGCCCGAGTCGTACGCCCGGATCACCGCCTGGGTCCGGTCCCGCGCGCCGAGCTTCGCCAGCACGTTGCCCACGTGGGTCTTCACCGTCTGGACACCGACGTACAGCTCGCCCGCGATCTCCACATTGGACAGTCCGCCGGCCATCAGCCGCAGCACTTCGCGCTCGCGCTCGGTCAGGCCGGCCGAGGCCAGGCCGTCACAGGCCGGGGCGGGGGCGTGCTGGGCGGCCAGCCGGCGGATCGCCGCGGGGAACAGTAAGGACTCCCCGGCCACGACGGTCCGGATCGCCGCGACGATCTCCTCCGGCCGGGCCCGCTTGAGCAGGAACCCGCTGGCACCGGCGAGGAGCGCGTCGTAGACGTAGTCGTCGTTCTCGAAGGTGGTCACCACGATCACCTTCGGCGGCTCGTCCACAGTGGACATCAGGTGGGTGGTGGCCCGGATCCCGTCCACGGCGGGCATCCGCACGTCCATCAGCACGACGTCGGGACGCAGCCGGGCGACCAGCCCGGGCACCTCGGCTCCGTCGGCGGCCTCGCCGAGCACGGTCAGGCCGTCTTCGCTGTCGACGATCGCCTTCAGCCCGGCCCGGATCAGCGGTTCGTCGTCCACCAGCAGCACACCGACGTTCATCGCCCGCTCCCCCACGGCACCCGCACCACGACCTCCCAGATCCCGTCCCCCGGCCCGGCCGACAGCTCGCCGCCGAGCACCGCCACCCGCTCGGCCATCCCCCGCAACCCCCGCCCGCCGCCGGCCCGGCGCGTGCCGCCGCCCAGCGGGTTGGCGACCCGCGCGCGGAGCTCGTGCGCCGCGACGCCGACGACCACCGTCACCGGGACCCTACCGGCGTGGCGCACCGCGTTGGTCAGGCATTCCTGCAGGATCCGGTAGACCTCGCGGGACACCACCGGCGGTACCGCGGCCAGGTCGCCGTCCAGGTCGGCCGTCACGTCGGTGCCCGCCAGCCGGGTCGTTTCGAGGAGGGCCGGCAGCGCGGTGAGCGTCGGCTGCGGGGCCCGGCCGGCCGCCTCCTCGCGCAGCAGGCCGAGGACGTGGTCGAGGTCGTCGAGCGCCGTGCGGGCCGACTCCTCGATGGCGCCGAGCGCCCGCTCGGTGAAGTCCGGGTCGGTGCGCAGCGTCCGCCGGGCGGCGCCGGCCTGGACGGTGACGACGCTCAGCGCGTGCCCGACCGAGTCGTGCAGCTCCCTGGCCAGCCGGTTGCGTTCGGCGAGCTGCTCGGTCCGCCGTTCGAGCCGCGCGATCCGGTCGGCGGCGGTCGTCCCGAGCAGCGCGATCGCGGCCCGGCGCAGCAGCCCGCCGGTCACGCTCACGGCGTAGATCAGCAGCACCAGGCCGAGAACGAAGGCCAGGGGCAGCCACACCGACGCCCACCCCCTCGGCACGCTGACCGCGTCGCCGCCGCCGGTCTGGAACAGCTGCCCGGTGAAGACGGCGCTGATCGACAGCCCGACCCCGACGGGGGCGGCGAGACTGAACGAGCTGACGACGAACCCGGCGCCGACGTGCAGCACGAACATCACCGCGGCGCGCCGCCGGCCCGGGCCGGTGTGCGGTTTGGCGGGCGCGTCCGGCACCGGGTCGTCGAGCAGCTCCCGGACCGCGGTCGACTCGAGGACGTGGACGGCGGGCAGGAAGGCGGTCCCGGCCAGCACGGCCAGGGTGAGCAGGCCGCCGACGAGGGTGGCCCGCTCCAGCGTGGTGACGAACGGCAGCAGCGCGGGCACGGCGACGCCGGAAAACAGGAGGTAGGGCACGCTGATGGCACCGCCGAGGACGAGGTAGACCCAGCGGCGGTAGGTCGCCTTACTCGTCAGGATCCGCACCGGCCGATCCTCGCAGGCGGGCGCCGGGCGCGCCTCCCTCTCGCGGTGGACCCGCGTCAGTCCCCGGCCGGGGTGACCGCGGCGCGGTGGTCATCGCCGGCGTGTCCCTGGGGGCGCGCCGGAAGAAAAGCCGAGGTGGCCCCCGGCGCACCGAAGGCCACCTCGAACCGGTTCACCAAGCGACCGCGCGGGTCTCCGCCTGGGGCACCAACCCGTTCACCCACAACGACTGCACCTTCGCCGCCTCGGCTGCGGACGGCTTCGCGTTCTTGCACGCCGTTCCCGGGCCGTGGCCGGACATCAGTTCGGTGCACGGGCCGGTGTAGTGGTCCGGCAGCCCGAGGTTGTGGCCGAGTTCGTGCGCGGCGATGCGGGTCGGGTCGTAGCCCTCCGCCACCTGGCTCGTGTCCAGGTAGATCTGGCCGCGCCCGTGGCCGTTCGTGTTCGTGTACGAGCCGCCGCTGTGCACCTCGTGGAACACGATCGTCGCCCCCGTGGCGCGCTTGACCAGCTTGACGTCCGTGACCGCCGCGTTCCAGTTGGCCGCGCCCTGGTCGATCTGGCTCAAGTAGTCCGGGGCGCCCGCGGAGCTGTAGTACAGCGTCGTCACCGCGGCCGCCGAAGCGGCCGGGGCGGTGACCGAGCCCAGGGCCAGCGGGGCCGCGACCGCCGCGGCCAGCGCCACGACCCGGCCGAGCACGCGTCCGTTCATCGTGTCTCCTTTGTCTGGTTAAGAGAGCACTTCACCGTGGTTCGCGCGATCAGGTTAGAAGGCCACCACCGGGGCGGCCACGGCCGAAAGTCGTTCCCCCGCGGGAGGGAGACCGCTCCCGCCGCCGCGTGATCACCCGGGCCCGGCCGCCGTGGTCTTCTCGGCGACGGCGAAAGGGAACCGATGGACATCCTGCTGGGCCTGCTGACCCTCCCCCTGTACGTGCTCCTGCTGTGGCCGCTCGTGGCCGCCGCCCGGCGCGTGCTCGGCGTCCGGATCGGCGGTGTGCGCGCCCTGTGCGCCGCCGCCTTCGGCTGGCTCGTCGCCGGCGGCATCGGGCGGGCGTTCCCCGGTTCCCTGCTGCACCACGGCGGGGCGGCGATCGGGCTGCTGATCCCGTTGGCGGGCAGCGCTTTCCTCGCGACGCTGATCTTCCTGTTCGTCGCCGAGATGGCGCTCCCGCACGGCATCGGGCTCGGCCGGCTGCGGGGCCGGCTCGCCCGCACCCGCCGGTACGCGCAGATCAGCCGGATCGCCGTCAAGCACGGCCTCGGCCGCTACCTGACCGGCCGTCGCGAACCGGGCGAGACGCGCCACGCCAAGCTCGCGCGCTCCCTGCGCCGCGCGCTGGAAGAGGGTGGCGTGACGTTTGTGAAGCTCGGCCAGCTGCTCTCCACTCGCGCGGACCTGCTGCCCCCGGTGTTCGCCGACGAGCTCGGCCGCCTCCAGGACCGGGTCGCGCCCGCCCGCGCCGACGCCGTCCGGGCTCTGCTCGCCGACGAACTCGGCGGCTCCCCCGACGACGTCTTCGCCGAGTTCGACCCCGAACCCCTCGCGGCCGCGTCGGTCGCGCAGGTCTACCGCGCGAAGCTGCGCAGCGGCGAGGACGTCGTGGTCAAGGTCCAGCGGCCGGGCGTGCGGGAGCAGGCCGAACGCGACATCGCCATCGTCCGGCGCGTCGCCGCGGCGCTGGAGGACCGCGCGGGCTGGGCGCGCTCGCTCGGCGTCGCCGGACTCGCCGAGGGGTTCGCCGCCGCGCTGGCCGAGGAACTCGACTTCACCATCGAAGCGCGCAACATCACCGCGGTGGCCGCCACGGGCTCCCCGGACGTCGTGCTCCCGAAGGTCCACAAAGGACTTTCGACCGACCGCGTGCTGGTGATGTCCCGCCTCGACGGCAAGCCGCTCACCGCGGCGAAGGACCTGCCCGCGGCCGAACGCCGGCGGCTGGCCCGGTCGCTCCTGCGCTGCCTGCTCGACCAGGTGATGCTCGGCGGCATCTTCCACGCCGACCCCCACCCGGGCAACCTCATGCTGCTCGGCGACGGCCGCCTGGGCCTGCTCGACTTCGGCTCGGTCGGCCGCCTCGACGCCGGGCTGCGCGCCGGCCTGCAGAACCTGCTGCTCGCCCTGGACCGCGGCGACCCGGCCGGCCTGCGCGACGGGCTCCTCGAGATCGTCGACCGCACCACCGAGATCGACGAACAGCGCCTCGAACGCGCCCTCGGTGCCCTGGTCGCCCGGCACTTCGGCCCCGGCCGCACGCCGGACCTCGACCTGTTCGCCGGCCTGTTCCGGGTGGTCGCGGACTTCCGGCTCAGCGTGCCGCCACCGGTGGCCGCGGTGTTCCGCGCACTGGCCACCGTGGAGGGCACGCTGGCCGCACTGGATCCCGGCTTCGACGTCGTCGCCGAGTCCCGCGCGTTCGCCGTCGAGCAGGTCGGCGCCGGGCTGCGGCCGGGCTCGCTGGGCCGCACGGCGACCGGCGAGCTGCTGGCCCTGCTGCCGGTGCTGCGCCGCATCCCCCGCCGCATCGACCGGATCGGCGCGGCGCTGGAGGAGGGCAGGCTGTCGGTGAACGTCCGCCTGTTCTCCGACGAGCGCGACCGCGACATCGTCACGGGCCTGGTCCACGAAGCCCTGCTGGCCTTCGTCGGGGCGGCAACCGGGCTGATGGCGGTGTTCCTGCTGACCGGCTCGGGCGGGCCGCGCATCGCCGAGGACCTGACCCTGCACCAGGTGTTCGGCTACAACCTGCTGGTGATCAGTGCACTGGTGGGTTTGCGGCTGCTGTTCGTCGTCTTCCGGCGGTCCGGACGAGCGTCACGATCAGCCCGGTGAACCCGGCGACGAACAGGACGAAACCGCCGAGGATCCACCAACGCAAGGTGGGAAGGGTCGAGTCGGTGAACGGCGCCCCGGGCAGGCCCACGTCGGTGAACGCGGTCACCGCGGGCAGCGGGACCGGGGTGATCACTGTGCCGGTCGCGACCACGACCCCGGTCACCCCGGACAGTTGCACAGGACCGCGGAACCGGGAGTCGTTGGCGTTGCCGCGGTTGTCGCCCTCGACGAAGATCGCACCTTCGGGCACCTTCGCCGAAAACGCCTGCAGCCCGTCGCCGGCGTGGAGGTACGGCTCGGCCAGCGGCTTGCCGTTGACCGAAGTGTGCCGATCGGTGCAGCAGGCAACAGTGTCGCCGCCGACCCCGATCACCCGGAACACGCTGACACCGGGGTGTTGCCGGGCGGCGAACGCGGTTCCGGCAACCACCACCAGGACCAGGCCCCGGCCACGGCGACGCGGGGACGATTCCGGCGGCGCGGGCGGGAACGACATTTCGGTCACCAGGATCCATCGTTCACCGACCGGTGGCGTTACCCCGTCCGCGGCGCGTACATGATCACCGCGACCCCTGCCAGGCAGAGCAGCGCGCCGATGACGTCGTACCGATCCGGCCGGTAGCCGTCCGCGATCATGCCCCAGGCCAGCGAGCCCGCCACGAACACGCCGCCGTACGCGGCGAGGATGCGGCCGAAGTGAGCGTCCGGCTGGAGGGTCGCGACGAACCCGTACACGCCCAGCGCCACCACTCCGCCGCCGATCCACAGCAGGCCGCGGCTTTCGCGGATGCCTTGCCAGATCAGCCAGGCGCCGCCGATTTCGCACACCGCCGCGGCCAGGAACAGGAGGATCGACCGCAGGACCACCCCGGGATACTAACCCCGTGCCGTTCACGCTGAGTCATCCCGCCGCCGTGCTGCCGCTGGCCAGGCGTCCCCTGGTGCCGTCGGCGCTCGTCGCCGGGTCGGTCGCGCCGGACCTCTTCTGGTTCGTCCCGCGGCTGCCCGGCGTCGGCCTGACGAAGACCCACGAACTCACGTCGGCTCTCTGGCTCGACCCGCTGCTCGCGCTGGCCCTGCTCGCCGTCTTCCAGCTGCTGCTGAAGCGGCCGCTCACCGCACTGGCCCCGCAACGCCTGGCCGAACGGCTCCCCCGCGATTTCCGCTGGAACCGGCCGGGCTGGATCGCGGTCTCGCTCGTGCTCGGCGCCGCCACACACGTCGGCTGGGACGCCTTCACCCACGAGAACGACGGATTCGCGTTCCTGCGGATCCCGCTGGTCACCGGCGTCGACGTCGGACGGCTGATCCAGCTGATCAGCACCCTCGCCGGAGCTGCCGTGCTCGGCTGGTGGCTGCGGCGCTGGTACCGCACCGCGCCCGTCGCCCCGGCGCCGCCGGGTATCCGCCACCGGAAGACCGTGGCCGCGTTCCTCGCCGCCGGCGCGCTGGCCGGGGCCCTGACCAGCGTCGCGCCCTTCGTGGCCCACCACGACCCGATGACCCGGGCGGGCGTGGCCGGCAACGCCACCTACCTGCTCGTCACCGGCGCCGGCAGCGGGTTCGCCGTGGCCCTCGTGGTCTACGCACTCGCCTGGTATAGCCCGTTATACGCGAAACGGGCCACCCCGGAGGGTGACCCGCTCGACGTGCACCGACTCAGACGGTGAAGCCGAGGGCGCGCAGCTGCTCGCGGCCGTCCTCGGTGATCTTCTCCGGGCCCCACGGCGGCATCCAGACCCAGTTGATCCGGAAGTCCTTGACCAGCCCGCCGCTGGTGAGCGCGGCGTTCGTCTGGTCCTCGATGACGTCGGTCAGCGGGCAGGCCGCCGAGGTCAGCGTCATGTCGAGGGTCGCGGTGTTGTCGGCCTCGACGCGGATGTCGTAGACGAGGCCGAGGTCGACGACGTTGATGCCGAGCTCCGGGTCGACGACGTCGCGCATGGCCTCTTCGACGTCCTCGATCTTGGCGAGGTCGAGGTCCTGCTTGGCGGTGGTCTCGGCGTCGAGGTCGGCGGCGGTGCGCCCCTCACGAGTGGCGGTTTCTTCAGTCATGCCTTTTCAGCTCCACTGCTCGTCCGGGCGACGGCGTCCTTGAAAGCCATCCAGCCGAGGAGGGCGCACTTCACGCGGGCGGGGTACTTGGCGACGCCCGCGAAGGCGACCCCGTCCTCCAGCACGTCCTCGTCCGGCTCGACCTTTCCCTTGCCCTGCATCAGTTCCACGAAGGCGTCCATGGTGGTGAACGCCTCCTCGATCGTGTGGCCGACGACGAGGTCGGTCAGGACCGACGTCGAGGCCTGGCTGATCGAGCAGCCCTGGCCGTCGTAGGAGACGTCGGCGACCTTCCCGTCCTCGACCTTGACCCGCAGCGTCACCTCGTCGCCGCAGGTCGGGTTGACCTGGAACGACTCGGCGTCGAACGGGTCACGCAGGCCGCGCCCGTGCGGGTTCTTGTAGTGGTCCAGGATGATCTCCTGGTACATGCTCTCCAGGTTCACTGCCCCACCCCGAAGAACTTCTGCGCCTCGCGGATCCCGGCCACCAGAGCGTCCACTTCGGACAGATCGTTGTAGAGGTAGAACGACGCCCGCACGGTCGCCTGCGCCTGGCAGGCCCGGTGCAGCGGCCACGCGCAGTGGTGGCCGACGCGGACGGCGATGCCGAGGCTGTCGAGCACCTGGCCGGCGTCGTGCGGGTGCACGCCGTCGATCACGAACGACACGGTCGCGCCGCGGTCCGCCAGGTCGGTCGGCCCGATGATCCGGACACCCGGGATCGCGCCGATGCCTTCCAGCGCCGCCGCGGCCAGTTCCTTCTCGTGCGCGGCGATGCGGTCCATGCCGACGGCCGAGAGGTAGTCCACGGCCGCGCCGAGGCCGATGGCCTGCGACGTCATCGGGACACCGGCCTCGAACCGCTGCGGCGGCGGCGCGAAGGTCGAGCCCTCCATCCGGACCATCTCGATCATCGACCCGCCGGTGAGGAACGGCGGCATGGCCGACAGCAGCTCGGTGCGCCCGTAGAGGACGCCGATGCCGGACGGGCCGAGCATCTTGTGCCCGGAGAACGCGGCGAAGTCGACGCCGAGCTCGTGGAAGCTCACCGGGAAGTGCGGCACCGACTGGCAGGCGTCCAGCACGGTGAACGCGCCGACCGCCTTGGCCTTCTCGACCAGCAGCTCGACCGGGTTGACCGTGCCGAGCACGTTCGACTGGTGCGCGAACGCGACCACCTTGGTGCGCGGCGTGATCAGTTCGTCCACATCGGACAGGTCGAGCCGGCCCTCCGGCGTCACCTTGAACCACTTCAGCGTCGCCCCGGTGCGCTGGCACAGCTGCTGCCACGGCACGAGGTTCGCGTGGTGCTCCATCTCGGTGACGACGATCTCGTCACCCGGGCCGACGACGAACCGCGCGGCTTCCGGGCCCGCGGTGGCGGCGTTGCCGAACGAGTAGGCGACCAGGTTGATGCCCTCGGTGGCGTTCTTGGTGAACACCAGTTCCTCGGGGTCGGCGCCGACGAACTCGGCGATCTTCGCCCGGGCGGACTCGTAGGCGTCGGTCGCTTCTTCGGACAGCTGGTGCGCACCGCGGTGGACGGCCGCGTTCGACGTCTCGACGTAGTGCCGTTCGGCGTCGAGCACGGCCGCCGGCCGTTGCGACGTCGCCCCGGAGTCCAGGTACACCAAGGGTTTCCCGTCGCGGACGGTGCGCGACAGGATGGGGAAGTCGGCCCGCAGGCCAGCCACGTCGAGTGGCAAAGAACCGGCCGAGGTGGTGGTCATCGGGCCGACTCCTCTCTTCTCGGTGTAACGGAACGGGGTCAGACCGCGGCGGGCTCGGTCTTGCCGGTGTACTTGACGTACCCGTTCTCCTCCAGCTCGTCCGCGAGCTCCTTGCCGCCCGACTCGACGATCTTGCCGTCGGCGAAGACGTGCACGAAGTCCGGCGTGATGTACCGCAGGATCCGGGTGTAGTGCGTGATCAGCATGACGCCGACCTCGCTCGAAGCCTTGTGCGCGTTCACGCCCTCGGAGACGACGCGCAGGGCGTCGACGTCGAGACCGGAGTCGGTCTCGTCGAGGATGGCGAACTTCGGCTTGAGCAGCGCCAGCTGCAGGATCTCGTGGCGCTTCTTCTCGCCGCCGGAGAAGCCCTCGTTGACCGAGCGCTCGGCGAACTCCTGCGAGATCTCGAGCTTGCCCATCTCCTCCTTGACCTCCTTGACCCAGTGGCGCAGCTTGGGGGCCTCGCCACGGACCGCGGTGGCCGCGGTGCGGAGGAAGTTGGACATGGACACGCCCGGCACCTCGACCGGGTACTGCATCGCGAGGAACAGGCCCGCGCGGGCACGCTCGTCGACGCTCATCTCGAGGACGTTCTCGCCGTCCAGGAGCACCTCACCCGAGGTGACTTCGTACTTCGGGTGCCCGGCGATCGCGTAGGACAGCGTGGACTTGCCCGAGCCGTTCGGGCCCATGATCGCGTGCGTCTCGCCCGACTTGATGGTCAGGTTGACGCCCTTGAGGATCTCCTTGGCGCCTTCGTCGGTGGTGACCGAGGCGTGCAGGTCCTTGATTTCCAGGGTAGCCATTTCTTCGTTTCCTAAGTCAGAGAGCGGTCAGGCGCCAACGGCTTCGAGCTCGGCCTCGATCGCCGCTTCGAGGCGCTCGCGCACCTCGGGGACGTCGATCTTGACCAGGATCTCGTGGAAGAACCCGCGCACGACCAGGCGCCGCGCGGCTTCTTCGGCGATCCCGCGCGACTGCAGGTAGAACAACTGCTCGTCGTCGAACCTTCCCGTCGCGCTCGCGTGGCCGGCGCCTTCGATCTCGCCGGTCTCGATCTCGAGGTTCGGCACCGAGTCCGCGCGCGCCCCGGGGGTGAGCACCAGGTTGCGGTTGAGTTCGTAGGTGTCGGTGGCCTCGGCGGCCGCGCGGATCAGGACGTCGCCGATCCACACCGTGTGCGCGTCGTCGCCCTGCAGGGCGCCCTTGTACATCACGCGCGACTTGCAGTTCGGCACCGCGTGGTCGACGAAGAGGCGGTGCTCCTGGTGCTGGCCCTGGTCCGCGAAGTAGACGCCGAGCATCTCGACGTCGCCGCCCTTGTCGGCGAAGGTCGCCGTCGGCGAGACGCGGACCAGGTCACCGCCCAGGGTGATCACGGTGTGCCGCAGCGCGGCGTCGCGGCCCAGCTTCAGGTGCTGCTCGGAGACGTGCACGGCGTCGTCGGCCCAGTCCTGGACGCTGACCACGGTGACCTTGGCGCCGTCGCCGATGACGAACTCGACGTTGTCGGCGTAGGTGCCGGAGCCGACGTGGTCGAGCACGATGACGGCTTCGGCGAAGGCCTCGGCGCGGACCTGCAGGTGCCCGTAGGCGACCTGGCCCTCGCCCGGGCCGTGGATCCGCAGCACGGACGGCTTCGACGCCTTCGTCTCCTTCGGCACCGTCACGACGGTGGCCTTGGTGAAGGACGAGTACGCCTGCGCGGCGATCCGGTCGCTCGGGACGCCGGCGGCGCCGAGCCGCTCGTCGTCGCGGCCGACGGTCTCGATCTTCAGCTCGGGCGCGGCCTCGGCTTCGAGCGTGATCTCGCCGGTGGCGGTGGCGCTGCCGTCGTGCAGGCCGCGGAGGCGCTTCATCGGCGTGAAGCGCCAGTTCTCCTCACGACCGCCCGGGACCTCGAAGGCCTCGACGTCGTAGGAGGTGAAGCGCTCCGCGCGGGAGGCCGCCGGGATGACGGCCCCCTCGCGAAGAGCCTCGGAAACGTTGTTCTCGGTAACCGACATGACTAGCCGACGGACCCTTCCATCTGGAGCTCGATCAGGCGGTTCAGCTCGAGCGCGTACTCCATCGGCAGCTCACGGGCGATCGGCTCCACGAAGCCGCGCACGATCATCGCCATCGCCTCGGCCTCGTCGAGACCGCGCGACATCAGGTAGAACAGCTGGTCCTCGCTGACCTTGGACACCGTGGCCTCGTGGCCCATCGACACCTCGTCGTTGCGGATGTCCACGTACGGGTACGTGTCCGAGCGCGAGATGGTGTCCACCAGCAGCGCGTCGCAGACGACGCTGGAGCGCGAGTGGTGCGCCCGCTTCGCCACGCGGACCAGGCCGCGGTAGGAGGTGCGGCCGCCGCCGCGCGCCACCGACTTCGACACGATGGTCGAGGAGGTGTACGGCGCGAGGTGCTCCATCTTGGCGCCCGCGTCCTGGTGCTGGCCCTCGCCCGCGAACGCGACCGACAGGACCTCGCCCTTGGCGTGCTCGCCCATGAGGAACACCGACGGGTACTTCATCGTCACCTTGGAACCGATGTTGCCGTCGATCCATTCCATGGTCGCGCCCTCTTCGCACTTGGCGCGCTTGGTGACCAGGTTGTAGACGTTGTTCGACCAGTTCTGGATGGTCGTGTAGCGGCAGCGGGCGCCCTTCTTGACGATGATCTCCACGACCGCCGAGTGCAGCGAGTCGGACTGGTAGATCGGCGCCGTGCAGCCCTCGACGTAGTGCACGTACGCACCTTCGTCGACGATGATCAGGGTGCGCTCGAACTGGCCCATGTTCTCGGTGTTGATCCGGAAGTAGGCCTGCAGCGGGATCTCGACGTGCACGCCCTTCGGCACGTAGATGAACGAGCCGCCGGACCACACCGCCGTGTTCAGCGCGGAGAACTTGTTGTCACCGGCCGGGATGACCGAGCCGAAGTACTCCTGGAACAGCTCCGGGTGCTCCTTGAGCGCGGAATCGGTGTCCAGGAACAGGACGCCCTGCTCCTCCAGGTCCTCGCGGATCTGGTGGTAGACGACCTCGGACTCGTACTGCGCGGCGACACCGGCGACGAGGCGCTGCTTCTCCGCCTCGGGGATGCCCAGCTTGTCGTACGTGTTCTTGATGTCCTCGGGCAGGTCTTCCCAGGAGGTGGCCTGCTTCTCCGTGGACCGCACGAAGTACTTGATGTTGTCGAAGTCGATCCCGGAGAGGTCGGCCCCCCAGTTGGGCATGGGCTTCTTCTCGAAGAGCTTGAGCGCCTTCAGTCGCGCTTCGCGCATCCACTCCGGCTCGGACTTCTTCGAGGAGATGTCGGTGACGACGTCCTCGTTCAATCCGCGACGGGCGCTGGCGCCCGCCTCGTCGGAGTCCGCCCAGCCGAACGCGTACTTGCCAAGGGACTCGATGGTCTCTTCCTGGCTCAGTGGCGCGGTGGTGGGAGTGCGCTGCTCGGCAGCGGCAGTCATGCGGGTTTCCCTCCATTCGGGATCCGTGCTGTGTGCCCCTCGGGGGACACCGTTCTGGCCGGCTCGGGATGGGCCGGCTGACCCGCCGTGACGGGTACGTGGGTGGTGCACGCGGAGTCCCCGCGTGCGATGGTCGCCAGCCGCTGGACGTGGGTGCCCAGCAGCTGCGCGAACGCCTCCGTCTCGGCCTCGCACAGCTGCGGGAACTCCGCGGCGACGTGGGCGACCGGACAGTGGTGCTGGCAGAGCTGCGCGCCCACGTTCTGACCAGGAGCCGGGGCGCCGACCTGGCGGGTCGACGCAGCGTAGCCTTCCCTGCTCAGCGCGGCCGCGAGGGCCTCCGCGCGCGTCGCCGGCTCACCCGGTTCGGTGATCGCGGCGCGGTGCGGGCCGACGAGCTTCTCGATGCGCTGCTCGGCGAAGGCGCGCACGGCGTCCTCCCCGGCGTGCTCGGCCAGGAAGCGGATCGCGGAGACGGCCAGGTCGTCGTAGGCGTGCCCGAAGCGGGCGCGGCCGGGCTCGGTGAGCAGGAAGAGCTTCGCCGGACGGCCCCGGCCGCGGGGCCCGCGGCGCGGCGCGTCCCTCGTCTCGGCTTCGCCGTCCGCGAGCAGCGCGTCCAGGTGCCGGCGGACGGCGGTGGGGCTGATTCCCAGCTGCTCGGCGACCACGACGGCGGTCATGGGACCCTGTTCCAGCAGCAGCCGGGCGACCTCGTGACGGGTCTTGCCCTCGGCGCTGACCTGCGACGGGACGTGCGGCTGCCCGGCGCGGGGCATGTCGCCGCCCGCCTGGTCACCCGCCTCCGTCTTTTTCACAACACAAGTGTGTCTTATTTCCGGGTGATCGGCAAAGGCGGGGTGTCCGGCAGTGACCCGACTCACTCGTGAGGCGACCGATACCCTGCACGCGTGGCAGTGGGCGAACAGGAACAGCAAGTGGCACGGCTCGAAACCGGGAGTGCCCACCCGGTGACGCTCTCGCCCGTCCACCCCCGCGAACCGCTCCCCCTGGAGGCCGCCGAACAGCGCGGGCTGAACGTCGTCCGCCGCTTCGGCACGGTCGGCTCGCTGTTCCTCGCGCTCGGCTCCCTCGGCGCCGGCGCCGCCCCGGTGATCAACCCGGTGCAGGAGATCCCGGTGCTGCGGCTGTTCACCCGGATCCCGACGGTGTCGCTGGCCATCGCCATCTCCGGGATGGGCATCCTGGTGCTGAGCTGGCTGATGCTCGGCCGGTTCGCCCAGCCCAGCCGCGAGCGGCTGGCGTCGCAGGGCCAGCTCGCGCGCACCATCGCGCTGTGGGTGCTGCCGCTGCTGGTCATCCCGCCGCTGTTCTCCCGCGACGTCTACAGCTACCTGGCGCAGAGCGAGATCGTGCACCGCGGGATGGACCCGTACGTCCTCGGCCCGGCGCAGGCCCTCGGCGTCGCCGACCCGTTCACCGCGGGCGTGTCGAACATGTGGCGCGAGACGCCGGCGCCGTACGGGCCGCTCGTGCTGCGCCTCGGCGGCTGGCTGGCGCCCCTGGCGGGCAACAGCATCGCGGTCGGCGTGCTGCTGCAGCGGGTGCTCGCGCTGGCCGGCGTGGTCCTCATCGTCTGGGCCCTGCCGCGGCTGGCCCGCCGGTTCGGCGTCCAGCCCGCGACCGCGCTGTGGCTCGGCGCGCTGAACCCGCTGCTGATCTTCCACTTCGTCGCCGGCGCCCACAACGACGCGCTCGCCGTCGGCCTGATGCTGGCCGGGCTGGAGATCGGCATCCGGCGGCTGCCGATCCGGGTGAAGGGCGACACACCGCCCCCGCTGGCCCGCGGCGAACTGCTCTACATCGGGCTCGGGGTCGCGATCATCACCCTCGGCGTCGCGGTGAAGCTGCCCGCGGTGTTCGCGCTGCCGTTCTTCGCCGTGATGGTGGCGCGGCGCTGGCACGGCCGGCTCAAGGACCTGTTCGTGGCGGGCGCCCCGATGGCGCTGTGGTTCGGCGTGGTCCTGGTCGTCGTCTGCTTCGGCACCGGCCTCGGTTTCGGCTGGGTCGGGGCGACGTTCAACACGCCCGGCCTGGTCCGCTCCTGGATCTCCCCCACCGCCGAGCTGGCCAACCTCTCCGGCGTCCTCGGCATCGCGCTCGGGCTCGGCAACCACACCGACGCGCTGGTGCCGATCCTCGGCGTGCTCGGCTACCTCGTCGCGCTGGCGATCACGTTCAAGTTCCTCTGGGACAGCTTCAAGTGGCGCTACCGCCCGATCATCGGGCTCGGCGTCGCCCTCGGCGCGGTGATGATCCTGCAGATCAACCTGCAGCCGTGGTACGTGCTGTGGGCGGTGATCCCGCTCGCCGCCGCGGCCGGGACGTCCCGCTTCCGCGTCGCCGCGACGGTGATCAGCGCGGCCCTGCCGTTCCTGCTCCCCCCGACCGGCAGCACCTTCGACGGCCGCCCGTACGTGCTGCCGTTCGCCTACGTCGCGGCGATCGTCGTCTGCGGTGGCGGGCTGCTGATCGTGCGGCGGCTGGCTCCCGTGTTGCTCGCCAAGCCGTCCCCGCGGGTGCCCGAACCGGTCGACGCCGTATCGTGACCCGATGTGAGTGTCCCTGCCGTCGAGATCAGCGGGCTGGTCAAAAGCTACGGCTCCACCCGCGCGGTCGACGGCCTCGACCTGCGGATGGAGCGCGGCAGCCTGCTCGCCCTGCTCGGCCCGAACGGGGCCGGCAAGACGACCACCGTCGAGCTCTGCGAAGGCTTTTCGAAGCCTGACGCGGGCTCGGTGCGCGTGCTCGGCCTCGACCCGGTCCGCGAGTCTTCGGCGCTGCGTCCCCGCGTCGGCATCATGCCCCAGGGCGGCGGCGCGTACCCGGGTGTCCGGGCGGACGAAATGCTGCGCCTGGTGGCCTCCTGCGCGGCTTCGCCCCTGGACCCGGCCTGGCTGCTGGACGTCCTCGGCCTGACGCCGGTCCGCCGCACGCCGTTCAAGCGCCTCTCCGGCGGCCAGCAGCAGCGGCTTTCCCTGGCGTGCGCCCTGGTCGGCCGGCCGGAGCTGGTGTTCCTCGACGAGCCGACGGCGGGCATGGACCCGCAGGCCCGGCGCCTGGTGTGGGACCTGCTCTCGGCGTTGCGCGCCGACGGCGTTTCGGTGCTGCTGACCACGCACCTGATGGAAGAGGCCGAGGCGCTGGCCGACACGGTGGTGATCGTGGACCACGGCAAGGTCGTGGTGTCCGGCGCACCGCAGTCGCTGACGACGGACGAGACGGGCGCGGGCGGGCTCCGCTTCAAGGCCCGCACCCGGCTCGACACGGCGTTGCTGACGGCGGCGCTCCCGGAGGGCTACGCGGTGCGCGAGTCGGCGCCGGGCACGTACACGGTGGTCGGTTCGGTCGACCCCCAGGTGGTGTCGACGGTCACGGCGTGGTGCGCCCAGCAGGGCGTGCTGCCGGAGGAACTGCAGGTCGGCAAGCGGACCCTGGAAGAGGTCTTCCTGGAGCTGACCGGACGGGAGCTGCGGGCATGACGTTTGCTCCGGGGACGTTCACCCCGGCGCCCGGGCGGGGATCGCTGGGCCGGATGTTGCGCACGCACGCGCGCGTCGAGGTCAGCTTGACCTTGCGCCACGGCGAGCAGGTGCTGCTGACGCTGCTGATCCCGCTGGCGCTGCTGGTCGGGCTGTCCCTTTTGGACATCCTCCCGGCGTCTTCGCTGGGGTCCGTGCCGCGAGTGGACTGGATCACCCCGCGCATCCTGGCGCTGGCGGTGATGTCCTCGGCGTTCACCGGCCAGGCGATCGCCCTGGGCTTCGACCGCCGGTACGGGGTGTTGAAGCGCCTCTCGGCGACGGCGTTGCCGAGGTGGCTGCTGGTGGCGGGCCGCCTGGCGGCGGCGCTCGTGGTCGTGGTGCTGCAGTCGGTGATCATCGGCGTGGTGGCGGCGTTCCTCGGGTGGTCGCCGTCGCCGGCCGGGCTCTTCTCGGCGGTTTTGTTGCTGGTGCTCGGGACGCTGGCGTTCGGAGCGTTGGGCGTCCTGCTGGGCGGGGCGTTGCGGGCCGAGGCGGTCCTGGCGCTGGCGAACATCGTGTGGTTCGTCCTGCTGCTGGCGGGCGGGATCCTGCTGGCGCCGTCGTCGCTGCCGCCGGGGCTGGCGCGGGTGGTGGAGCTGCTGCCGTCGGGGGCGCTGGCGGAGGGCATGCGCGCGGCGTTGGTGGACGGTGCGTTCGCGCCCGGCCCCATGCTGATCCTGGCGGTGTGGGCGGTGGTCGCCGGCGCGGTGGCTTCGCGGACGACGAAACTCACCTGAGTCCCGGTCTCCGCATGACCTAGGTCCCTTGCGGGAGTCTCCGGGTTCTGGGCGTCCGGACCTGCCGAAAGCGCGTTTTCCGCGCGCTCTACCATCGATGCCGTGCCGTTCACCAGCCTCGTCGCCCGTCTGCCGTTTCCCTCCGCCGCCGTGCAGCGGGCCGTCGGAATCGCCGCGGTCCTCGCGCAGGCGCTGATCGGCGTCACCGGTTCCATCGTGCGCGTCACCGGGTCCGGGCTCGGCTGCCCGACCTGGCCGCAGTGCGTGGCCGGCAGCCTCGTCCCGAAGCACGACTCCGGGATCGACGCCCTCAACCAGTGGATCGAGTTCGGCAACCGGCTGCTCACCGGCGTCGTCATCCTCATCGCCGCCGTCGCAGTCATCACCGCGTGGCGCGTGCAGATCGACCACCCGGAGCGCAAGCGCCTGGTCAAGCTGGCCTGGACGATGCCCGGCGGTGTCGTGCTGCAGGCCGTCGTCGGCGGCCTGACCGTGCTCGCGAAGCTGGAGTGGTGGACGGTCGCGATCCACTTCCTCGCGACCACCCCGCTCGTCTGGCTGGCCGTGCTGCTGCTGCGCGCGTTCCGCGAAGGCGACGAGACCCCGCGCCTGCTGGTCCCGCCGGGCGGCCGCACGATCCTGGTCCTGCTCGCCACCGTGCTGTGGCTCGTGCTCGCGGCGGGCACCACGGTGACCGGCGCCGGCCCGCACAGCGGCGACATCAACACCCACCGCCTGGACGCCCCGGTCGAGGCCCTCGCCCAGGTCCACGGCGGCCTGCTGGTGCTCTACCTGCTGCTGCTCGCGGTGTTCGGCCTCCAGCTGCTGCGCGTCGGCGCCCCCAAGAGCCTCTGGCAGCGCTACACGGTGGTCTGGGTGGTCGCCGTCGCGCAGGGTGGTCTCGGTTCGCTGCAGTACGCGCTGGGCGTGCCGGAGGCGATGGTGTCGTTCCACGTCCTGGGCGCGATGGCGGTCATCATCGCGACGGCCTCGCTGTGGGTGGGCAGCCGCGACCGCGGCCCGGTGACCTCGCTGGCAGCGGCGCCGAAGGAGCTCACGGCCGCCTGACGGCAACGCGGCCTTAACTCCGCGTCGGCGTGGGTGTCCGGCTCGTGGGTTACTGTTCGCGCCATGACGTCGCGCACCGCGCCCAAGCCGCTGATCTCCCACCGCCGCGGCACCGGCGAGATGATCGTGCTCAAGACCTTCCTGCTGGTGCCGTTCGCGGCGCTCCTGATCGCGGTCCCCCTGGTCTGGGGCTGGGGCATGACCTGGATCGACCTGATCCTCGCGGCGGCGTTCTACACGTTCGCCACGCTCGGCGTGACGGTCGGCTTCCACCGCTACTTCACCCACGGCGCGTTCAAGGCCTCGCGGCCCCTGCGGGTGGTGCTGGCGATCGCGGGCAGCATGGCGGTCCAGGGTTCGGTGATCTTCTGGGTGGCGAGCCACCGCCGCCACCACGCGTTCGCCGACCGCGAGGGCGACCCGCACTCCCCGTGGCTGTTCGGCACCTCGCCATCGGCGTTGCTGCGCGGCTTCTGGCACGCCCACATGGGCTGGATGTTCGGCCGCGAGGTGACCAACGCGGACCGCTTCGCCCCGGACCTGGTGGCGGACTCGGACGTCCGCTGGGTCAACCGGTACTTCTGGCTGTGGATCACGTTGAGCCTGGCCCTGCCGGCCGTGCTGGGCGGGCTGCTGTCGTGGTCCTGGTGGGGCGTGGTGACGGCGTTCTTCTGGGCGGGGTTGGTCCGGATCGCGTTCCTGCACCACGTGACGTGGTCGGTGAACTCGGTGTGCCACCTGATCGGGGAACGCCCGTTCGCGAGCCGCGACAAGGCGGCGAACTTCTGGCCGCTGGCGCTGCTGTCGATGGGCGAGTCGTGGCACAACTCGCACCACGCTGATCCGACGTGCGCTCGGCATGGGGTGTTGCGGGGTCAGGTGGATGTTTCGGCTCGGGTGATCTGGGCGTTCGAGCGGTTCGGGTGGGCGAAGGACGTGCGGTGGCCGCGGATGGATCGGCTGGCCGCGAAGCGGATTTGATCACGCGGCGTGATTGCGGCTCTGCTCTACCGTGTCCGACCACGCCCGGTAGCTTTCCGTTGCGTGGAAAGAAAAAGCAACGACCGGAACCTGCCCGTGCCCGTGATTATGCCGATCGTCGCGGTGATCGCGGCCATCGGGGTGGTGTCCGGGCCGATTTCCCCGACGACGACCGCGCCGCACCCGGCGGAGACGATCGCGGAGGAGTACGGCGGCGGCGGGAACACCGGCAACGACGTGAGCCCGTTCATCTGACCGGTTCGTAGCCGAAGCAACGGGGAAGTCCTCGTCACCGGACGTCACTTCGCTCCGGTCACGGGGATTTCCACCGGAAAGCTATCCCGTAGTTCTCCCGCGGATGGCACCCTTCGACGAAGGTGTGCCGGACGAACCCGTCGTCGACGGGGAGAAGGTGCGCGTCACCGTCCGGCGGCCGGCATCTCCGCTCGTATTCGGTTTGCTCCGCGTACCACCAGCAGGTTTCCGGCAGGCACTTCTCGTCGAACGTGATCTGGACGGTCAAGCCGGCGACCGGCTCGCCGTCCGCAGCACACTCCCCGGGATCGATGCCGTGGTGGTCGACGTCGACGTTGACCCAGCAGCGTTCCTCGTCGAGCTCCCCGTCGAGCGCCTCGGACTTGAAGGAGTAGCGCTCGTCCCGGCGGAGCGTCCGGCGGAAGCGCAGGCGAGTCCGCACCGGGTCGCCCGGGTGCGCGCCGGGTGAAGTGACCAGCCGGCACGCCCACAGCGCCGTCACCGGGATCTCTTCCGGCTCGTGCGTCCAGCCGGTCAGCGCGTGGACGTCGTAGCCGTCGACGCCGTCCTCGCAGGCGACGATGTCGCGTTCGGTGATCCGGCGCCGCACGGTCTTCCGGTGCATCACCGCCGTGACGATCATGCGCTTCACGAACACGGGCTGTGCGCCCTTCGACGCCGCTCGAGCCCGCCAGCCGGCGCACCGGCGGCCCGCGACCTCCACCACCGCCCGCCCGACGTCGATGTAGCACCGCCAGCCCGGCTCGTCCAGCGAAGGCAGTTTCCCCGCGATGACGCCGGCCAATTCCCCGATCGCCCGCCGCCAAGCCTTGTGCATGGGAGCGGTCGTACTGGGCGGTGGGTCGCCGAAGACGCCCGGCAATCGCTTCAGTTGCTTGAACCGGTCCTCCAGTGTGGCCTTCCACGTGGTCGCCCCGGGCGCGGGAGGAATCCGGAACGCCGCCATCAACGTGTTGCGCCGGCGAGAATCCCCCGCCGAGCCGAGTTTGCCGATCTCGTCGGCAATCAGCCCCAGTACCGCGAATGCCCGCAATTCGGGCGTATCGGCGAACCAGACCTCGGTCGGCGTCACCAGCGACCACAACACCGCGGCCGACTTGCTCGCCGGTTCTTCGATCGCGTAGCGGAGGAACCTGATCGGTCCGCCGTTCGAGCGGGTCGCCAGCCAGCGCAACGCGTCTTCGACGACCTCGGGTGAAGCCACCTCGCCGGCGCGCTCTCGGTTCGCCTGGATGGTCACGGCATCCTCCACCGGCAATGATCGACAATTCCCCGGCAAGCCCGGGTAATGGCGAGGAGTTCGTCGGCGGCCGTTCGGCAACGAGAAACCCGCTCCGGAAAACAAAAGATCATTTCCGGTCCCGCCGACCACCGGTCACCATTGCCCATAGGCGTACTAGTACACCATCAAGAGGGGTAGAACAATGGCCAAGGAAGTCGCCGGCAGATCGGATACGCCTCCGCCCCGGCGGGATGAGGGGGGCGCATTGCGCGAATCGATCAAAGCCGGCCTGGCCGGGATCGGCGGGCTCTACGTGGTCACCGGTTCTCTGGCGGTGACCACGATCGGAGCCGTCGTCACGCTCGTCCTGGTGGCCGTGCAGGTGGCCCGGTGACTACGCCAGCTGCTGCCGCACCGCGGACGCGAACCGCGTCACTGCCGCCGGGTCGGTCTGGCGGAAGCCCAGTGACGGCTCCGTCAGCTCCAGCTCCAGCAGCAACGGCTTCCCATCGGCCCCACGCACCAGGTCCACCCGTGCGTACAGCAGCTCGGCCCGCAGAATCCCCAGCAGACCCGAAGCCGCGTCCAAGACGTCCTCCGCCAGCGCCACGGCGTCCGCGGGCGGCGTGGCCGGGGCCAGTGATTCCGTCAGGTACAGCCCCGAGGAATCCATTGTGGACCCCAGCATCGCGCCCTTCGAGAACGCGTGCGAATAGATTCCGCCCAGGTACACCAGAGCCAGCTCGCCGGAATCGTCCACACTAGACTGATACGGCTGGATCAGCGCCGTGTGGCCTTCGGCGTGCAACCCGGCCACGTGCGCGGATGCGTCGGAGCCGGAAGCGAACCGGGCCGCCCCTCGCGAACCCGCCCCGACCGACGGCTTCACGACGAAATCGCCGGCCGGGAAGGTCGGAGCGGAGTCCGGCGCGACCAGCGAGGTCGGCACCACCGCCACGCCCGCGTCCAGGAGCTCCACCAGGTACGACTTGTCCGTGTTCCACCGCACGACCGCAGCCGGGTTGAACAGAGACGGTACCGACTCGCACCACGCGAGGAACTCCGGACGCCGGTCGGCGTAGTCCCAGGTTGCGCGCAGGATCACCGCGTCCGCCGAGGCGAAGTCGAAGTCCGAATCCCACGGCGCCCACGAGACCGAAAAGCCCAGCGACGACAACGCGGGCAGCAAAGCGTCGTCGTCGCCGTCGCCCGAAGGGAGTTCCGCGCAGCTGACCAGGACCGCGGTGGGGCTCACTTGCCCGCCATCTTGCGGCGGTGCTCCGGGCCGATCTTGGTGGCCTGCACCGTCTCCGCGTCCCACGTCGCCGGCGCGAGGTCCTCGACCGCCTCGATCAGGGCCTCGCCCGTCGCCACCGAGGGGACCACGACGTCACCGAGGGCGCCGTCGGCACCGACCAGCACCACGCGGGCGCCCGCCCGGCCGATGTTCTCCACCACCGCGCGGGACGGCTTGCCGTGCGCCTCCACGAACTTGCGGGCCGCGCCCAGCTGCGCGCCGGTCGGCGCGACGACAGTCTCTTCCGAAGTCACGTCCCGAACCATAACCAAGAACCGGCCGGAACGCGGAACAGCGTGGCCTCGGCCATAGTTGCACCGGGAGAACCCCGACCCGGAGGAGGAGCCCCATGCCCACCGCAGTGCAGGTGACGAAGACCGGCGGCCCGGAAGTGCTCGAACCAGCCGAAGTGGACGTCCGCGCCCCGGAGGCCGGGGAGCTCCTGGTCGACGTCGCCGCGGCCGGGGTCAACTACATCGACACCTACCAGCGGCAGGGCATCTACCCGGTGGAGCTGCCGTTCGTGCTCGGCCTCGAGGGCGCCGGCACGGTCGTGGAGGCCGGCGACGGCACCGGCTTCACGGCCGGCGACCGCGTCGCCTGGCAGGGGTCGATCGGCAGCTACGCGGCCCGCAAGCTCGTCCCGGCGTCGATCGCCGTGAAGGTCCCCGAAGGCGTCTCCCTGGAGACCGCCGCCGCGACCATGCTGCAGGGCATCACCGCGCACTACCTGGTCGCCTCGACCTTCGAGGTGAAGCCGGGCCACGACGTGCTCGTGCACGCGGCCGCGGGCGGCGTCGGGCTGCTCCTGGTGCAGCTGGCGAAGGCGCGCGGCGCCCGGGTCATCGGCACGGTGTCGACCGAGGAGAAGGAAAAGCTGGCCCGCGAAGCCGGCGCCGACGAGGTCATCCGCTACGACCGCGAAGACTTCGCCAAGCGCACCCGCGAGCTCACGAACGGCGAGGGCGTGGACATCGTCTACGACGGCGTCGGCAAGGACACCGTCGACGGCAGCCTGGCCAGCCTCAAGGTCCGCGGCCTGCTCGCGCTGTTCGGCGCCTCCAGCGGCCCGGTGCCGCCCCTGGACCCGCAGCGCCTCAACGCCGGCGGCTCGCTCTACCTGACCCGCCCGACGTCGGTGCACTACACGCGCACGCGCGAGGAGATCGACTGGCGCTCGAAGGACCTGTTCGACGCCATCCTCGCCGGCGAGCTGACCGTCCGCATCGGCGGCAAGTACCCGCTGGCCGACGCCCGCAAGGCCCACGAGGACCTGCAGGGGCGGCGCACCACCGGCAAGCTGCTGCTCATCCCCTGACCCACACCGCGCGCCAGTGGTAGCCGTCCTGCTCGGCGCGCTCGGCGGTGAACTCGACCTCGGCGCCCTCGCTCAGCTCCCGGAAGGTCCCCGCCGGGGCCTCGAGCGCCGAGAAGTGCACCCAGACGGGGTCGTCGAAGCCCGGCGCTTCGACGACCCCCCAGCCCTCTTCGCCGTGCCATTCGCGCACGCGGCCGCGGCGGACGTCCACCGGGGGTCCTAGGCGGCGCCGACCGCGACGGCGTCGGTCACGAAGACCAGCGTCTCGTTCGGCTTCATGCCGTTGCCGCCCTCGCCGTACGCGAGGTCCGGCGGGATGATCAGCAGGCGGCGGCCGCCCTGCTTGATGCCGGTGAGGCCCTGGTCCCAGCCCGGGATGACCTCGCCCGCGCCCAGGTTGAGGTCGAACGTCTGGCCGCGGTCGAAGGAGCTGTCCAGCTTCTTCTTGTCCGACCAGGTCACCAGCAGGTAGTTCATCTTGAGCTTCTGGCCGGCCTTGGCGGGGTCGCCGGTGCCCTCGGACAGGTCCTTCGTCACCAGCTTCTTCGGCGGGTCGCAATCGTCCGGGATGGTGATCGCCGGCACCTCGCCGAACTTGCCCGTCGTCTTGATGTCGTCCGCGGTGCACTCGCGGCCCTTGCTCTGGGCCGGCGCCGGCGCGGCGCTGGACGACGGGACGGGCGGCCCCGCCGGAGCGGCCGTCTCGGTCTTGGGCTGCTGGCCGCACGCGGCCAGCGACAGCGCCGCCGCGGCGACCACCACGATCTTCCCGATCTTCTGCATGCGAGGCACCCTAGCCAAGCACGGAGAGTGCCCGAACCTCGTCACCGGTGGCGACCACGCCGAGCCGCCGGGTCGCGCGCGTCAGGGCCACGTACAGGTCGTTGAGCCCCCGCGGCGAACCCGCGACGACCTCGTCCGGCGCGACCAGCACCACCGAGTCGAACTCCAGGCCCTTCGACCGCTCGACCGTCAGCACGCTCAGCCGTTCGTCGAACGACCCGAGCAGCGCCGAAACGGCGTCGAACCGGCCCGCGGGCACCAGCACCGCGACCGTGCCGCCGTCCACTTCGGACAGCTCGCGCGTCACCAGCCCGGGCAGCTCCGCCTCCAGGGAAGCCGGCCGCACCGACCACGGCGGCACCCCGGTCTCCCGCACCGACGAGGGCGCCGAAAGCGAAGGCGAAACCTCCGCGAGCACCCGCGCCGCGACGGCCATGATCTCGGCCGGCGTGCGGTAGTTCACGGTCAGCTGCTCCAGCCGCCACCGGTCCTCGACGTACGGCGAAAGCACCTCGCCCCACGACCGCGCCCCGCCCGCCGCACCGGTCTGGGCGACGTCCCCGACCAGCGTCAT
Source organism: Amycolatopsis sp. NPDC004772 (assembly GCF_053601215.1). NCBI lineage: Bacteria > Bacillati > Actinomycetota > Actinomycetes > Pseudonocardiales > Pseudonocardiaceae > Amycolatopsis > Amycolatopsis sp. NPDC004772. Next base: position 48,564 of record NZ_JBSGBK010000030.1, on the reverse strand, counting down.
CGACCGGTTCGGCGTGCGCCGCATGAGCAGCCGCCAGTCCATCGCCGACAGCTCCTGCGCTTCGTCGACGATCACGTGCCCGAACGTCCAGGTCCGGTCCTGCGCGGCCCGCTGGGCGGCGGTCAGCTCGCTGCGCGCCTGCTGGCGTTCGGCGAACAGCTCGGCGTCGAGGACGTCGGAGACGCGCAGCAGTTCCTCGTCGATGATCTCTTCGTCCTGCTCGAGGATGTCGAGCACGCCCTCGGCGTACGCGCGATCCTCGCGCTCACGGCGTTTGCGCTCGACGCGGGCCTCGGTGTCGTCGACGCCGATCAGCTCGGCCAGTTCGTCGAGCAGCGGCACGTCCGCGGGGGTCCAGCGGGCATCCCGGCCGCTCTCCAGCAAGGCGCGGTCCTCGGGCGACAGCAGCTTCCCGGCGGCGGTGTCGAGGCGTTCGCGGTCGGCGAACAGGTCGTCGAGCACGCCTTCCGGGGTCAGCACGGGCCACAGCGAGTCGAGCGCGGCGGCCACGTTCTCGTCGGCGGCCAGCTCGGCGCGGATGTCCTGCAGGTCCTGCCCGTCGAGGAGGTCCTCCCCCAGCTTGCGGGCGGCCTGGCGGGTCAGCGCGTCGAGGACGTCGGAGACGAACAGGCGCCGCGCCGGGTTGTGCGGCCGCCGCGAGCGGCGGGCGCGGGTCCGGGCGTCGGTGCAGGTCTTGCGGTCGAGTCTCAAGACGTCGTGTTCGTACTCGATCTCGAGGACGGGCTCGGGCACGCGCTGGCGGTCGCGGACGGCGTTGGCCAGCACCTCGGCCAGCACCAGCCGCCCCTTGACCTCGGTCGTCTCGCGCGGCTCCACGCCGTCGGCGGTCAGGCCGGGGTAGAGCTGGCCGATGGTGGCGAGCAGCACGCCGGTCTCGCCGAGCGAGGGCAGCACCTGGCCGATGTAGCGCAGGAAGGTGCTGTTCGGGCCGACGACGAGCACGCCGCGGGTGGTGAGCTGCTGGCGGTGCGTGTAGAGCAGGTAGGCGGCGCGGTGCAGCGCGACGGCGGTCTTGCCGGTGCCGGGGCCGCCCTGCACGACCATGACGCCGCCGAGCGGGGCGCGGATGATCCGGTCCTGCTCGGCCTGGATGGTCGCGACGATGTCGCTCATCTCGCCGGTGCGCCGCTGCTCCAGCGCGGCCAGCAGCGCGGCCTCGCCGGCCAGGCCGAGATCCTGGCCCTGGTCGGCGGCGGTGAGGTCGAGGACCTCGTCGTCGAAGCCGGTGACCTTGCGGCTCAGCGACCGCAGGTGCCGCCGCCGGAGCACCCCTTCGGGTGACGCGGCGGTGGCGAGGTAGAACGGCCGCGCGACCGGCGCCCGCCAGTCGACCAGCAACGGCTTGTAGTCGTCGTCCTCGTCGAACAGCCCGAGCCGGCCGATGTAGGTGGTTTCCTCGGCGCTCTCGGGGACGAAGTCGAGGCGTCCGAAGGCGAGGCCCTGCTCGACCGAGCCGAGCTGGGCGAGCCGGTCGGTGTAGAGGGTGGTGGCGACGTCGCGTTCGGTGCGGGCCTGCGGGGTGCCGCCGGTCTGCCGCAACGTCTCGTCGAGGCGGCGCTGGGCTTCGAGGCGCTCGGCGTCGAGCTTCGCGTAGAGGGTGGTGACGTACGCCTGCTCGCGGGCGAGCTCGGCGGAAAAACCGTCCGAAGACAAGGATCCTGCTTTCGCCTCGGGGAAAAAGAGCCAACGAAGTCTAACGGCGCCCGCGGCGCGATCATTCCGTCCGCAGGTCGCAGTAGGGGAAGACCTCACTGCCCGGCGGGACGGCGGCCGGCCGCACCTGCTCCCCCGGCGCACACCCCACGCTCGCCGCGGGCAGCTGTTCGCCACCGGTGATGCGCCCGTCCGGGGCGCGGAACAGGGCGGCGGCGCCACGGCTGGTGAGGGCCCGGCAGTTCTCGGAGCGGTAGCGGACGCCACCTTCGCCGACGGTGGCGGTCACGGGTGTGAAGCCACCGAGGGCTTCCGGTGCGATCCAGATCACCGGGCCGACCGCGGGGTGGTCGAGCACGACCCCGATCCGCTGGCCGGGCAGGAGCACCGGGACCTCGACGGTCCGGGCGCCGGACGTCACCGGGATCCGGTAGGCGGCGAGGGTGCTGGTGTTCTCCAGCACCGCCGCGCCCGGGCCTTGCTCGGCGATCCGGACGGTGCCGCCGTCCGGGGCCGGGCCGGGGAGCGCGGTGATCTTGGCCGGGATGGCGCAGCCGGTGCCGAGCAGCCGGTCCTGGTCGAGATCGAACCGGCCGCGGCCGAGCAGGGCCAGCAGGCCGAAGGCGACGACCGCGGTGACCCCGATCCCGATCCGCCGGAGGATCAGAACGGCAGGCCGAGGGTCGGCAGCCCGATGGCCGAGTCCACCGCCAGCGCCACGAACACGATCATCAGGTACGTGTTCGACCGGTGGAACAGCGCCATCGGCTTGGTCTCTTCGCCGCGCCGCACGGCCGCCTGCAGGCTGTGCGCGTAGAAGAGGAACCAGCCGCCCGCCAGGATCGCGAACGTGCCGTACAGCCACGACGTCACCGGGAGCAGCAGGAGCGTCCACGCCACCATCACCCACGAGTAGATGACGATCTGCCGGGCGACGTGCTGGGCGGTGGCGACCACCGGCAGCATCGGGACCCCGGCGCGCTCGTAGTCGTCGCGGTACTTCATGCCCAGCGCCCACGTGTGCGGCGGCGTCCAGAAGAAGATCACGCCGAACATCACGAACGCCGGCCACTGGACCGTGCCGGTGACGGCCGCCCAGCCGATGACCACCGGCATGCAGCCCGCCGCGCCGCCCCAGACCACGTTCTGTGACGTGCGCCGCTTGAGGCCCAGCGTGTACACGAAGATGTAGAAGAGGATCGTCGCGATGGCCAGGATCGCCGAGAGCAGGTTCACCGTGAGGTACAGCACGGCCGCCGAGGCGACGCCCATCACCAGGCCGAAGATCAGCGCGCCGCGGCGGGGCACCGAGTCCTTCACCAGCGGGCGGCGCTTCGTACGGTTCATCACCTTGTCGATGTCCGCGTCGATCACGCAGTTGAGCGCGTTCGCACTGCCCGCGGCCATCGTCCCACCGACCAGCGTGGCCAGGACCAGCCACGGCGAGGGGATCTGACGGCCGGCGAGGAACATCGCCGGGATGGTGGTCACCAGGAGGAGCTCGATCACCCGGGGCTTGGCCAGCGCGGCGTAGGCGCCGACGACCCGGCGGAGGCTTCGCCGCTCACCGTGCGGTCGCTCACCGGTCGGGTGCACGGCGCTGGTGTCGTCACTGCGTCCGTGCGCAGCGTTCACCAACGACATTTCACTCCCTGCGTCAGGTTCGGGCGGGACAGCGCGGGTAGCCGAAGAACCAGCCACTGAACCCTCGAACGATGTTAGACGTGGTGAATCCCGTGGGTGATCGCGGGTCCTCGACCGGCCCAAGCACTAGGCTGGCCGCGACGGGCCGCGATTGCCCCTGCGCATGGCCGCGAGCAGGAATATCGTCCCTTCGGGATCGATTGAGATAAGTAGCCGCGCGTACGGGTAACCGGAACGAGGAAGACCAGCCGCAACCATCATGACCGGGAGTTGGAGTTCAGTGTCCGAAACCGCCACTACCAGCGAGAACAACCCACTCCTCCGGCGTAACGTCCCCGCCGACTGGACCGACACCGACACCCGCGCCGTGGACACCGTCCGGGTGCTGGCCGCCGACGCCGTGGAGAACTGTGGCAGCGGCCACCCCGGCACCGCGATGAGCCTCGCGCCGCTCGCCTACACGCTGTTCCAGCGGGCCATGCGGCACGACCCGAACGACCAGCACTGGCCGGGCCGCGACCGGTTCGTCCTGTCGGCCGGCCACTCGAGCCTCACCCTCTACATCCAGCTCTTCCTCGCCGGCTACGGCCTCGAGCTCGAGGACCTCAAGCAGCTGCGCAAGTGGGGCTCCAAGACCCCGGGTCACCCCGAGTACCGCCACACCGACGGCGTCGAGACCACCACCGGCCCGCTGGGCCAGGGCCTGGCCAACGCCGTGGGCATGGCGATGGCGGCCCGCCGCGAGCGCGGCTTGCTCGACCCGGACGCGGCGCCCGGCGAGAGCATCTTCGACCACCACATCTATGTGATCGCCTCCGACGGCGACATCGAAGAGGGCGTCACCTCCGAGGCCTCGTCCATCGCGGGCCGCCAGGAGCTGGGCAACCTGATCGTCTTCTACGACGACAACAAGATCTCGATCGAGGACGACACCAACATCGCGCTGTCCGAGGACACCGTCGCGCGCTACGAGGCCTACGGGTGGCACACCCAGGTCGTCGAGGGCGGCGAGGACGTCGTCGCGATCGAGGAGGCCATCAAGGCCGCCAAGGCCGAGACGCAGCGGCCGTCGTTCATCGCGCTGCGGACCGTCATCGGCTACCCGGCCCCCAAGAAGATGGGCACCGGCAAGGCGCACGGCGCCGCGCTGGGCGGCGAAGAGGTCGCCGCGGTCAAGGAGATCCTCGGCTTCGACCCGGAGCAGTCGTTCCAGGTCGAGGACGACGTGCTCAAGCACACCCGCCAGGCGGCCGAGCGCGGCAAGGCCGCGCACGCCGAGTGGCAGGAGAAGTACGAGGCCTGGGGCCAGGCCAACCCGGAGCGCAAGAAGATCGGCGACCGGATGAAGACCCGCTCGCTGCCCGAGGGCTTCGCCGACAACCTGCCGAAGTGGGAGCCGGACGCCAAGGGCATCGCCACCCGCAAGGCCTCCGGTGAGGTGCTCAACGCCCTCGCCGAGCCGCTGCCGGAGCTGTGGGGCGGGTCGGCCGACCTGGCCGAGAGCAACAACACGACGATGAAGGGCGCCGACTCGTTCGGTCCCGAGAAGGCCGCCACCGACATGTGGCAGGCCAACCCGTACGGCCGGACGCTGCACTTCGGCGTCCGCGAGCACGCCATGGGCTCGATCCTCAACGGGATCGCGCTGCACGGCGGCACCCGCCCGTACGGCGCCACGTTCCTCATCTTCTCCGACTACATGCGCCCGCCGGTCCGGCTGGCCGCGCTGATGAAGGCGCCGGTCACCTACGTGTGGACGCACGACTCGATCGGCCTCGGCGAGGACGGCCCGACGCACCAGCCGATCGAGCAGCTCTCCGCGCTGCGCGCGATCCCGGGCCTCAACGTCGTCCGCCCGGCGGACGCCAACGAAACCGCGTACGCCTGGAAGGCCGTGCTGGAGGACACCGACCACCCGTCCGGCCTGGCGCTGACCCGCCAGAACGTGCCGGTGCTCGAGGGCACCAGCGCCGAGGGCGTGGCCAAGGGCGGGTACGTCCTCGCCGACAGCGACGGCACTCCGGACGTGGTCCTCATCGCCACCGGTTCCGAGGTCCAGCTCGCCGTCGAGGCCAAGAAGACCCTGGACGCCGACGGCGTCAAGGCGCGCGTCGTGTCCATGCCGTGCGTCGAGTGGTTCGACGCGCAGGACGCGGCCTACCGCGAATCCGTCATCCCGGCCGGTGTGAAGGCCCGCGTGTCCGTCGAGGCGGGCATCGCCCAGTCGTGGCACCGCTTCACCGGTGACGCCGGGGTGAACGTTTCGATCGAGCACTTCGGCGCCTCCGCCGATGCCGCCACACTGTTCCGTGAGTTCGGGTTCACCGCGGAAGCAGTCGTCGAGGCCGCCCGCCGCTCGATCCAGAACACCAAGAATTCCTGAAGGGGATGACAGTAATGAGCAACGACAAGCTCGCGGCACTGTCCGAGGCCGGTGTATCGATCTGGCTCGACGACCTCTCCCGTGAACGCCTGAACACCGGCAACCTGGCCGACTTGATCCGCGACAAGCACGTCGTCGGCGTGACGACGAACCCGACGATCTTCGCGAACGCGATGTCGAAGGGCGACGCCTACGACGAGCGCACCCGCGAGCTCGCCGCCCAGGGCGCCGACGTCGAGGCCACCATCCGGGACCTGACCACGACCGACGTGCGCAACGCCGCGGACCTGTTCCGCGACGTCTACACCGCCACGAACGGCGTCGACGGCCGTGTCTCCATCGAGGTCGACCCGCGCCTGGCCAAGGACACCGGCAAGACGGTGGCCGAGGCGAAGGACCTGTGGAAGACCGTCGACCGGCCGAACGTGCTGATCAAGATCCCGGCCACCGAAGAGGGCCTGCCGGCGATCACCGCCACGCTCGCCGAGGGCATCAGCGTCAACGTCACGCTGATCTTCTCCGTCGAGCGCTACAAGAAGGTCATCGAGGCCTTCTTCGCGGGCCTGGAGCAGGCCAAGGCCAACGGCCACGACCTGCGCGGCATCCACTCGGTGGCGTCCTTCTTCGTGTCCCGTGTGGACACCGAGATCGACAAGCGCCTGGAAGCCATCGGCACCGACGAGGCCCTGGCCCTGCGCGGCAAGGCGGCCGTCGCCAACGCGCGGCTCGCCTACGCGGCCTTCGAGGAGCTGTTCGCTTCGGACCGCTGGAAGGCCCTCGCGGCCGATGGCGCCAACGCGCAGCGCCCGCTGTGGGCCTCGACCGGCGTGAAGAACCCGGACTACTCCCCCACGCTCTACGTCGACGACCTGGTCGTCAAGGACACCGTCAACACGATGCCGGAGAAGACCCTCGACGCGGTCGCCGAGCACGCCGACCTGCAGGGTGACCGGGTCACCGGCCACGGCAAGGACGCGCAGAAGGTGTTCGACCAGCTCGAAGCCGTCGGGATCGACATCACCGACGTGTTCCTCGTCCTGGAGAACGAGGGCGTCGAGAAGTTCGAGAAGTCGTGGACCGAGCTTCTGGAGACCGTGAACGGGCAGCTCGAGAAGGCGAAGGGCTGAAGCACGACATGACGACAGGTGAGAAGACCGGCGTCGAGATCGTGGACGCCGCACTGGCGGAGCGGGCCGCGCCGCTGGCCGAGCGGCTGGTCGCCGACCAGGCCGCCTCGAAGCTGGCGGCGCAGGACGCGACGCTCTGGGGGCCGGACGCCGAACCCGAGGCGTCGATCCGGCTGTCGTGGACGACGCTGCACAAGTCGTCGCGGCCGCTGATCGGCGAGATCGAGGCGCTGCGGACCGAGCTGCGGTCCGAAGGCGTCGACCGCGTCGTGCTGGCCGGCATGGGCGGCTCGTCGCTGGCGCCGGAGGTGATCACCGCGACCGACGGCGTCGCGCTGACCGTCCTCGACACGACCGACCCGGGCCAGGTCGCGGACGCCCTCGCGGGCGACCTCGAGCGCACGGTGATCGTGGTGTCGTCGAAGTCGGGCGGCACCGTCGAGACCGACAGCCACCGGCGGATCTTCGCGAAAGCGTTCGCCGACGCGGGGATCGACGCCGCGCGGCGGATCGTGGTCGTCACCGACCCGGGCTCGCCGTTCCAGGCACTGTCCGAAAAGGAGGGTTACCGCAAGACCTTCCTGGCCGACCCGCACGTCGGCGGCCGCTACTCGGCGCTGACCGCGTTCGGGCTCGTCCCGGCCGGCCTGGCCGGCGCGGACGTCGCCCGGCTGCTCGACCAGGCCGCTTCGGTGGCCGAGGAGCTGGCCGCGGACTCGGCGGACAACCCGGCGGTCAAGCTGGCCGCCGCGTGGGCCGCCGCGCACGAGGCCGGCGCCGAGAAGGTCGTCCTCGCGGACACGGGCTCGGGCATCAAGGGCTTCCCCGACTGGGCGGAGCAGCTGATCGCCGAGTCCACCGGCAAGCAGGGCACCGGCCTGCTGCCGGTCGCGGTCGAGGGCGCGGAGGCGGCCGGTTTCGCCGACGCGAAGTCCGACGCCACGGCCACCGCGGTCGGCAGCCCGCAGGGCGCGGCGAAGATCGCCGTCACCGGCTCGCTGGGCGCGCAGTTCCTGCTCTGGGAGTTCGCCACGGCGCTCGCCGGCCGGCTGCTCGGGATCAACCCGTTCGACCAGCCCGACGTCGAAGCCGCGAAGAAGGCGGCCCGCGCGCTGCTGGACGACCCGGAGAAGCTGAAGGGCGGCGAGGAGCCGTCCAACGTGGACGGTCCGGTCGAGATCTTCGGTTCTTCCGGCGTGGCCACGGACGGCAGCCTGACCGACGTGCTGCGCGCGTTCTTCGCTTCGGCGCCGGACGCGGGCTACATCGCGGTGCAGGCCTACCTCGACCGGCTCGACGACGCCTCGACCGAGCTGCTGCGCGGCGAGATCGCCAAGCGCACCGGGAAGCAGACGACGTTCGGCTGGGGCCCGCGGTTCCTGCACTCGACCGGCCAGTACCACAAGGGCGGGCACCAGAACGGCGTCTTCCTGCAGCTCACCGGCGCCGTCGAGCAGGACCTCGACGTGCCGGACCGGCCGTACACGCTGGGGCAGCTGCAGCACGCCCAGGCCCTCGGCGACGGGCAGGTGCTCGCCGAGCACGGCCGCCCGGTGCTGCGCCTGCACCTGACCGACCGGGCCGCGGGCCTCGCGGCCGTCGTCCGCGCGGTACAGGAGGTCACCGCATGACCTGGACCAACCCCCTTCGCGATCCGCGGGACAAGCGGCTCCCGCGCATCGCCGGGCCGTCCAGCCTGGTGATCTTCGGCGTCACCGGCGACCTGGCCCGCAAGAAGCTGATGCCCGCCATCTACGACCTGGCCAACCGCGGGCTGCTGCCCGCCGGCTTCTCGCTCGTCGGGTTCGCCCGCCGCGACTGGGAGCACCAGGACTTCGGCGAGCTCGTGCACGACTCGGTCAAGGAGCACGCGCGGACGCCGTTCAAGGAGTCGGTGTGGAACCGGCTCGCCGAAGGCATCCGGTTCGTGCAGGGCACCTTCGACGACGACGACGCGTTCGACCGGCTCGCGAAGACGGTCCGCGACCTCGACGAGGAACGCGGCACCGGCGGCAACACCGCGTTCTACCTGTCGATCCCGCCCGGCGCGTTCCCGGTGGTGACCAAGCAGCTGGCCCGCTCCGGGCTGGCGAACGCCGACGACAAGACCTGGCGGCGCGTGGTCATCGAGAAGCCGTTCGGGCACGACCTGAAGAGCGCCGAAGAGCTCAACGCGATCGTCAACGACGTCTTCCCCGAGGAGTCGGTGTTCCGCATCGACCACTACCTCGGCAAGGAGACGGTGCAGAACATCCTGGCGCTGCGCTTCGCCAACCAGCTGTTCGAGCCGATCTGGAACGCCAACTACGTCGACCACGTGCAGATCACCATGGCCGAGGACATCGGCCTCGGCGGCCGCGCGGGGTACTACGACGGCATCGGCGCCGCCCGGGACGTCATTCAGAACCACCTGCTGCAGCTGCTGGCCTTCACCGCGATGGAGGAGCCGCTGTCGTTCGAGCCGCGGGCCCTGCGCGCGGAGAAGATCAAGGTGCTCTCGGGCGTGACGCCGGTCGGCCCGCTGAGCAAGACGAGCGCGCGCGGCCAGTACGCGGGCGGCTGGCAGGGCGGCAAGAAGGTGCCCGGCCTGCTGCAGGAAGAGGGCTTCGCGAAGGACTCGAAGACCGAGACCTACGCCGCGGTGACCCTCGAGGTGCAGAACCGCCGCTGGGCCGGGGTGCCGTTCTACCTGCGCACCGGCAAGCGGCTCGGCCGGCGCGTCACCGAGATCGCCGTCGTGTTCAAGCGGGCGCCGCACCTGCCGTTCGACTCGACGTCGACCGAGGAGCTGGGGCAGAACGCCCTGGTCATCCGGGTCCAGCCGGACGAGGGCATCACGCTGCGGTTCGGCTCGAAGGTGCCAGGGACCACGATGGAGGTCCGCGACGTCACGATGGACTTCGGCTACGGGCACGCGTTCACCGAGTCCTCCCCCGAGGCCTACGAGCGCCTGATCCTGGACGTCCTGCTGGGCGAGCCGTCGCTGTTCCCGGTGAACGAAGAGGTCGAGCTCTCCTGGAAGATCCTCGACCCGATCCTGGAGCACTGGGCGAAGGAAGGCGCGCCCGAGCAGTACGCGCCGGGCACGTGGGGTCCGCCGTCCGCCGACGAAATGCTGGAGCGCACCGGCCGGAAATGGAGGCGCCCGTGATCATCGACCTGCCGTCCACCACGACTTCGGCACTCAACAAGAAGCTGGTGGAGATCCGCGAACAGGGCGGGCAGGTCGCGCTCGGGCGCGTCCTGACGCTGGTGATCGTGGCCGACGACGACGCCAGGCTCGAAGAGGCCATCGAGGCGGCCAACGGCGCGAGCCGCGAGCACCCGTCGCGGGTGATCGTGGTGGCCAAGGGCGCCCGCACGGCGGCCCCGCGCATCGACGGCCAGATCCGGGTCGGCGGCGACGCCGGCGCGAGCGAGGTCATCGTGCTGCGCCTGTACGGCCCGCTGGCCGCGCAGGGGCAGAGCGCGGTGGTGCCGCTGCTGCTGCCGGACGCGCCGATCGTGTGCTGGTGGCCCGGGGCCGGTCCGAAGGACCCGGACAAGGACCCGCTCGGCGAGCTGGCCCAGCGCCGGATCACCGACTCGGCCGCGGAGAAGAACCCGGTCAAGGCGCTGACCACGCGGGCGAAGGCGTACACCGAGGGCGACACCGACCTGGCCTGGACGCGCCTGACGCACTGGCGCGCCCAGCTCGTGTCGGCGCTGGACCTGCCGCCGTACGAGAAGATCACCGGCGCGACGGTGACCGGCGAGGCCGACTCGCCGTCGACCGAGCTGCTGGCGGCCTGGCTGGCCGAGTACCTGAAGGTGCCGGTCAAGCGGGTCAAGAGCTCGGGCGCGGCCGGCATCATTTCGGTGACGCTCGACCGCAAGTCGGGCCCGGTCGAGCTGCACCGCCCGGACGGCCGCGTCGGCACGCTGACCCAGCCGGGCCAGCCGACCCGCCGCATCGCCCTGCAGCGGCGCAGCACGCAGGACTGCCTGATCGAGGAGCTCCGCCGGCTCGACCCGGACGAGGTCTACGAGGCGGCCCTGCACGGCCTGGGCAAGATCACCTCGGGCACGAACGGCAAGACGGGCGCCCCGGCCAAGGCGGACGTGACGTCCCCGGCCGCGGCGGCGGGTTCGGCCGCTTCGGGTGCCACGAAATGAGCAAGACGGAAGTCGTCGTCTACGCGAACCAGGACATCCTGGCCGCCGCGGCGGCCGCCCGGCTGGTGACGCGGCTGGTGGACGTCCAGGCGGCCAAGGGATCGGCATCCCTGGTGCTGACCGGCGGCGGCACGGGGATCGCGGTGCTGTCGGAGCTGCAGGCCTCGTCGGCACGGGACGCGATCGACTGGTCCCGGCTGGACATCTACTGGGGCGACGAGCGGTTCGTCCCGGCGGATTCGGACGAGCGGAACGAGAAGCAGGCGCGCGAAGCGTTGCTGGACCACGTCCCGCTGGACCCGAAGCGGGTGCACGCGATAGCCCCGTCGGACGGCGAGTTCGGTTCCGACGTGGACGCGGCGGCTGCGGCTTACGCTTCGGTGCTGGCATCGCACGCGGGACCGGAGGACCACGGCGACGTGCCGTCGTTCGACATCATGCTGCTGGGCCTCGGCGGCGAGGGCCACACGGCCTCGGTGTTCCCGGAGTCCCCGGCGGTGTACGAGACCGAGCGTTCGGTGGTGGCGGTCCGCAACTGCCCCAAGCCGCCACCGACGCGCGTGTCATTGACACTGCCGGCGATCCGGCGGGCCCGCGACGTGTGGCTGATGACGGCCGGATCGGCGAAGGCGGACGCGGTGGCGTTGGCGTTGGCCGGTGCGGGTGAGGTCCAGCTGCCGGTGGCCGGGGCGCGCGGGCACCGCAGGACGCTGTGGCTGCTGGACCGCGCTGCGGCGGGGAAGCTGACGAAGGTCTATCAGCCGCCTACGGCGTGAGCTTGTTCCGGGTGGAGGCCTCCTGCTTCGGCAGGGGGCCTTCATTCGTTCGCGCGTTTTCGCCAGTACGCGAGGTTCGATTCGGTGTTCGCGATGCTCGGGTGATCGGCTTCGAGCACTCGCCTTCGGTCGGTCAGGAGCTCCTCATAAGCGGCAACCGCTCCGGCCGGGTCACCGGCTCGCCCCCGCCACGAGGCGAGGTGGGCGCGGGCGATGAAAGTCTCCGGGGCATCGGGGCCCAGGAGCCCGATCCAGTCGGCGACGATTTCCTCGTAGGCGGCCAAAGCTCCAGCCGCATCGCCGTCTTCACCACGGTAGCGGGCGAGGTTGGATCGAGTCGTCAGGGTCAGCCGGTGATCAGGACCGAGCACCTGGAGCTGGTCGGGCAGCATTTGTTCGAGAGCGGTGATCGCCCCCTTCAGATCGCCGGCTTCTCCGCGCCAGACCGCGAGGTTGTGGCGGTCGGTGAGCGTGTCCAGGTCATCAGGACCAAGCACCCGGAGGCGATCGGCGACGACTTGTTCGTAGGCGGCGATAGCTCCGGCCGGATCACCGGCATCCCCACGATATCGGGCGAGGTTGGACCGGGTCGTGAGAACGTTCGGGTGGTCGGGACCGAAGACCCGGATCCGGTCGGCGAGAAGGTCTTCGAGGGCGGTGATCGCTCCCGCGGGGTCGCCTGCTTGGCCGGCCCAGTAAGCGATGTTGTGGCGGCAGCTCAAGGTATCGGTGTGATCGGGGCCGAGTGCCTCGACGGTGACTTCGTACAGGCGGCGGAAGTAATCGGCTGCTTGGCCGACGAGGCCGCTGACTCCGAGGCTGTCGCCGGCTCGGAACAGCGACGGGTGCAGTCCGGAGGACAAGATGCGCTCCCCGGCCAGCGCGACGAGGGTTTCGACATTGGCCCGCAGTACCTGCCCGAGAACGCGATCCCGTTCGATTTCGGGCCATGCTTCCAGCAGCGCATCCGCGGCACTGCGCGCCAGAGCGGGCATGCCGGCCTCCGGGATCTGGTCGCGCACCGCGCGTTGCACCAACGCGTGCACGCGGACCGAGCGCACGTCCGCCGTGGGATCGAACGTGATCAGGCTGAGCCGGTGCAGGCAGGCCAGACCGTCGCGGGCTTGCTCCGGCGTCGCGTCCAGCAGTTCGGCGACCGCGTCCGTGGTGAACACCGAGAGCGGGATGCCGTTCGGATCGAGCAGGGAAGCGATTTCCAGCAGCGGACCGGCCAGCCCGACCGGATCGAGGCTGTCGGCCAGTTCGATCGACATGGACCACGTCGTCGCCACCGTCTGCTGGTGACTGCGCAGTGACCGCCTTCGGTCGGCGAACCTGGCCAGGTACTCGCGGCACGTCAGCACCCGATCGAGCGCGTAGGCCGTGGCCTGGCCGAGAGCCAGTGGCAGGTAGCCCAGCTCGGCGGCGAGTTCGTCGGCGCCGTCCAAGGCTTCGGGGCGATCCGCGAAGGACGCTGTCAGATACGCGTGCGCCTCCTCCGGAGTGAAGACGTCCACGTCGATGATCCGGCGGTGCCGTCCCCTCAGCGCGGCGTCGCGGCGGCGGGTCGTGACCAGCACCTGGCCGTTCTGGGGCGGCCAGAGGTCCTCGATGTGCCGAGGGTCCTGGAGGTCGTCGAGAACGACCAACCACGGCGCCGTCGTCGCGCGCAGCCACTCCAGGAGCTGGCGGGCGCCTTCTTCGGGGTTGTCGACGGCCACGCCCGTCACCGCCTCGGCGACCTTCGCGTACGTCGAGACGATCGCTTCGCGCGAGCCCGCCGTCACCCACACGAGGAGCTCGACGTGCCGGTCCGCCCACAACGTCTCCGCGTAGTTGACCGCCAGCTGCGTCTTGCCGACGCCGCCGAGCCCGGACAGGACCTTCGTCGGCTCCGACGTCAGGACCACCGCGTCGCCGTCCGCGACCGCCTCGTGCACGAGCCGCATCGCCGCGCGGCTCTGGAACGCGGGCGCCGCCGGCGGCATGAGGCCGGCCTGGTACGGCAGCTCGACTGCCTGCCGGGAGGGCAGGACGTACGTGTTGTTGACGTCCCGCCCGGCTTGCTGGACGCGACCGTTCCCGGACGCGGTGGCGTCCTGGCTCAGCGAGGCGGGTTGATGTCCCGGCCCGCCTGCTGGATCGTCGCGTTGTCCGAGGCCGTCGCGTGCTGAGTGACCCCCGGGCTCGCCGGGGGTGCGCCGGAAGACTGCAGCCAGACGCTCACCCCAGCGCTGATCACCGTCAGAACCGCCACCGCCGCCCATGCCCACCAAGCGTCCTTCACGTCGGTGGCGATGTTGATCGCCACGCCCAGGCCCGATGTCACCACTGCTGCGGCCGCGGCCCACGCCCAGGTTTTCCCACTCACAGTGACTGGGTACGCCAGACGCGGGTCCGGCGTTGCACAAGACACGCCACCATCACCCGGACAGAGCAAGGCGCAGCCGATTCGGCGGTCCACGCCCGGGTGGGCGGAGCGGGCCTCACTCCGTGCGCCAGCCGCGCTGCAGGCTGGCGAAGATCTGCTCCGCCGCCCAGCTGGGGTGCTCGTGCGCCTGGATCAGCTCGCGGGACGCCAGCGCGAACCGGGCCAGGGCCGCCCATGTGACGTCGTCCTCGGGGGCGCCCATCTCCTGCGCGATCGCGCGGGCCAGCGCCGTCTCGTGGCGCATCCACATTCGCCGGGCGTAGTCGCGCAGGGCCGGCTCGTTCTCGATCAACCGGAGGAACTCGCCGCTCGGGGCGCTCTCGGTCAGCCGCAGGATGTGCTTGCGCAGCGCGTCCACGATCGAGTGACCCGGCGGCCGTCCGTGGACCGCCAGGACCAGCGCCGCCTCGATGTCCTCGTCCTGGTCGAACACCAGGGCTTCCTTGCTGGGGAAGTACTTGAACAACGTCGTCACCGAGACGTCCGCGGCGTCCGCGACCTCCTTCACGCCGACCTTCTCGTACCCGCGCTCGAGGAACAGCGCGAGCGCGGCGTCGGCGAGGGCCTTGCGGGTCTGCGCCTTCTTGCGCTCGCGGCGTCCGATCACTTCGGTCATGCGGCAAAGTCTAACTCACTTCAAAAGTTTACTCGTTGCACTTTTTGAGTGACTCTGCTTTCGTAGTGACATGACTTTTCCTCGCATCGCGATCGCCGGCGCCGGCCTGGGCGGGCTCGCCTGCGCCCGTGTCCTGCAGCTCCACGGCCTCGACGTCATCGTCTTCGAACAGGAACCCGCCGCCGGCGCGCGGCCACAGGGCGGGACGCTCGACATGCACGCCGACACCGGCCAGGTCGCCCTCCGCACCGCACAGCTGGACGAACCGTTTCGTACATTGGCCCGGCCCGAGGGTCAGCAGATGCGCGGCGTCGACCCGCACACCGGCGAGGTCGTCATGGACGAGACCCCCGACGGCGACAACCGGCCCGAGATCGACCGGGGCCAGCTCCGCGACCTCCTGCTGGACTCCCTCTCCCCCGGCACCGTCCGCTGGGGACGACCGGTCGCCGACGTCACCGGGGCCGCCCGGCTGACGTTCGCCGACGGCACGTCCGAGCAGTTCGACCTGGTCGTCGGCGCGGACGGCGCCTGGTCCCGCGTCCGGCGTGCCCTCACCGGCGTCCGGCCGGAGTACAGCGGCGTCACGTTCGTCGAGTTCGGCTTCGACGACGCCGACCGCCGCCACCCTTCCCTGGCCGCGCGGACTGGCCAGGGAACGATGATGACGAAGGCCGGCGGCAAGGCGCTCGTCGCGCAGCGCAACAGCAACGGCCACATCCGCTGCTACGCCGTCTTCTACGCGCCCGAGGACTGGGCCGCCGGCCTCGACTTCGCCGCCACGGACGCGGTGCGCGACCACCTGCTCGAGCGGTACGCCGGCTGGCACCCGGACCTGCTCGCCTACCTGCGGGACCACGACGGCAGGTTCACGCACCGGCCGCTGCACGTCCTGCCGGTCCCCCACGCCTGGACGACCACGCCCGGCCTCACCCTGCTCGGCGACGCCGCGCACCTGATGCCGCCGCTCGGCGTCGGCGCGAACCTCGCCCTGCTGGATGGCACCGAGCTGGCGACCGCGCTGGCCACGTCGCCGAGCGTCGGAGACGCCGTCCGCGCGTACGAGGCCGGCATGCTGCCGCGGTCGATCGAGACGGCGAAGGCCTGCGCGTCCGGCCTGCACGACCTGCTCAGCGACGACCTGAGGTCCATGGCCGCCTGAGAACTACCGCCGAGCGACCACACGTGGGTAACATGATTCCCACGATGTGGTCGCCTTGGCACACACTGGGAGACAGAACTCCCACACTCGGTAGCACCCATCGCCCGCTATCCCCCGGACGGCCCAGCGGATTACGGAATCCGGACGCCGGAACGCCGACCGCGGGTGAAACTAACCGTCTCCGTACGCGACCTCGTTAGCATCCGCACATTTGTCTGCCGCTGCGCGTCCCGATCGGGCCCTGCGCGCCTCTCACCAACAAGTCCACAAGACGAATGGGGTCGCCAGCGATGAGTACAGAGGGACTCTCGATTCCAGGCATCTCGATCGCCGGCTCGGGGCCGTCGGCCGCCGAGCGGGTGCGCAAGCGCGGGCTGAGCCTGTTCGGCTCGGTGCCCCGCCCCGCTGTGGTCACGTTCGCCATCGAGGCGGCGGCCGTCATCCTGGCCGTGCTCGACGTCTGGCTGGTGATCCCCGAGAAGGCCCAGCCCTATTCGATCTGGCTCTCCGGCGCCGCGTGCCTCGCGGTGGTGTTCCGCCGGAAGTTCCCGTTCCTCGCCGTGCTCGTCGCGGTCCCCGGCTTTCTGGCCGGCTGGGCGCAGCTGGCGTCGATGATCACGCTCGGCATGCTCGCCACCCGCCGTCAGCTGCACTGGCAGGTCTGGGTCGGCGCGGCGCTGGTGTGGACGTGCCGGTTCGTGCAGTGGCCGCTGGAGGACTTCGCCGAGCTGAGCTGGCGCGAGCACATCCTCGACGGCATCTACGGCGTCCTGGTCGCCGGCATGCCGATCGCGATCGGCCTGCTGATCGGCGCCCGCACCGAGGTCTCGAACAAGCTCGCCGAGCTGGCCACGAGCCGCGACCGCGAGCGCCGCTTCCACGCGGACGCCGTCCGCGCCGAGGAGCGCGCCCGGCTGGCCCGCGAGATGCACGACGTCGTCTCCCACCAGATCACGCTGATCGCCATGCAGGCCGGCGCGCTGCAGGCCCAGACCACCGACGACCGCGCCCAGGAGACGGCGCAGGTCATCCGCACGCTGTCCAAGCGGACGCTGGAGGAGCTGCGGTCGCTGGTCAGCGTGCTGCGGGCGGGCTCGGACGACGACGGCCCGCGGCCGGGCATCAACGAGCTCGACCGGCTGATCCGGACGTCCGACGTCCCGGTGCACCTGACGGTGGAGCACCTGCCGGAGGCGCTGCCCAACCAGGTCTCGGCGGCGGCGTACCGGACGGTGCAGGAGTGCTTGACGAACGTCCACAAACACGCCCCGGGCGCCACGGCGACGATCCGCATCCAGGGTGAGCACGGTGCGCTCAAGATCGAGGTCCGCAACGAGCGCGCGAACCGCCCGGCGGAGGGCCTCCCCTCGGGCGGCCACGGCCTGACGGGCCTGGCCGAGCGAGCCCGCTTGCTCGGCGGAAGCTTCGAGACGTCTGGAACTGAGGACGGCGGCTTCCGAGTGCGGGCGCGGTATCCGCTGGACCGCTGACCTCCGGCCCCCGGTATCCAGCTTACCGGCGGGCACCGACACTTTCGGACGGCCGGCAGCCACGAGCGGCGGGTTTCGGACGGAAAGCGACCGGAACCCACCGTTCCCAAGGTCGGCGGCCCAGGAATTGTCGGTGCCCGCCAGTAGCGTGGAAATCGGGGGCTGCTCAGGCAGGCGCGCTGCCCACCTGGCACATGCGATGCCTCGCCAAGCACGCGCAATGCCCCGCTAGGCACACGCTATGCCTCGCCAGTCACGCGTGATGCCCCTTCGAGCACCGGGCGGGGCTGGTTGAGCGCGCAAAAAGCCACCTCGAGGGGGTCCGCTTCCCTCGGGGTGGCTTCCAGCAAGAACCGCTAGAGGATTTCCCGGCGCTTGCGCAGGCGGTCGAGCGCCTCCGCCAGGATGGCCTCGCCGTCGGCGTCGCTGCGCCGCTCCTTCACGTACGCGAGGTGGGTCTTGTACGGCTCGGTCCGCGGCGCGGCCGGCGGGTTCTTCTCGTCCTGCCCACCGGGGAGCCCGCAGCGGGGGCAGTCCCACTCGTCCGGGATTTCCGCGTCGAGCGCGAACGACGGCCGGGCCTCGTGCCCGTTGGCACACCAGTAGGAGATGCGGCGGCGCGGCGCCGACTCTCCCCGTTCCGATTCGCCCGTAGGACCGGCACCCACCCGGGTGCCCCGAATCGCGTTACCGCCAACCATGAATCCTCACACCTAGGAATCGGCGGCGCGCCCCCCAATAGGCACGCCGAATCGCTGCGCCCCGCCACCTCGACCCGGTCGCGGCCGGCGGCGGAACGCCGGACGCCTCACACCTTGAGCAGCAGACCCAGGCCCACGATGCTGATCAGCCAGACCGCGCCCAACAGCAGGGTGATCCGGTCGAGGTTCTTCTCGGCCACGCTCGACCCGGCCAGGCTCGACTGCATCCCACCGCCGAACAGCGACGACAGGCCACCGCCCCGGCCACGGTGCAGCAGCACGGCGACCACCAGCAGGACGCTGGAGACGATCAACAGGATTTGCAGGAACAGCTTCATGTCATCCTCTGGGCTCTAGGAGAATGCAGGGGTACGGCATGGTCGTTTCCGACCACCACCGTACCCCTGGACTCGTCCACTGCTGTGTGACGGACCGGATACACAGGCTACCCGGTCGTGGCCTCGATCAGGGCAGCGGCCCGCCCGCGGCGAGTGCGCAGAGTTTCGTGAACTCCTCACCGTCGAGGCTCGCTCCGCCGACCAGGGCACCGTCGATGTTCTCGCAGGCCACCAGCTCGCCGATATTGCCCGATTTGACCGATCCCCCGTAGAGCACCCGGACGGACGAAGCGACCTCGTCGCCGTACTTCTCCTGGAGGGTCGCCCGGATCGCCTTGCAGACCTCTTCGGCGTCCGACGACGACGCGACCTTGCCGGTGCCGATCGCCCAGACCGGCTCGTACGCGACCACCACGTCTTTGACCTGCTCGGCCTTCAGGCCCTTCAGGCCTTCGATCAGCTGCGTCGTGGTGTGGTGGATGTGCTCGCCGGCCTCGCGGACCTCGAGCTTCTCCCCGATGCAGAGGATCGGCGTGATGCCGTGCTTGAGCGCGGCCTTGACCTTCTTGTTGACCAGCTCGTCGGACTCGGCGTGGTATTCGCGCCGCTCCGAGTGGCCGACCGTGACGAACTTGCAGCCCAGCTTGGCCAGCATCGGGCCCGAAATGTCGCCGGTGTAGGCGCCCGAATCCTGCGGTGCGACGTCCTGCGCGCCGTAGGTCAGCGACAGCTTGTCGCCGTCGACCAGGGTCTGCACGCTGCGGATGTCGGTGAACGGCGGCAGCACCGCCACGTCGACCTTCGCGTAGTACTTCTCCGGCAGCGCGAAGGCGATCTTCTGCACCAGCGCGATCGCCTCGAGGTGGTTCTGGTTCATCTTCCAGTTGCCGGCGATGAACGGCTTGCGTGCCACTAGTTCTTCTCCTCCAGGGCGACCACGCCCGGCAGTTCCTTGCCTTCGAGGTACTCCAGGGAGGCGCCGCCGCCGGTGGAGATGTGCGAGAAGCCGTCCTCGGGCAGGCCCAGCTGCCGCACCGCGGCCGCCGAGTCGCCGCCGCCGACCACGGTGAACGCGTCGCTCTTCACCAGCGCCTCCGCGACGGCACGCGTGCCGCCCGAGAACGCCTCGAACTCGAACACGCCCATCGGGCCGTTCCAGAACACGGTCTTGGCGTCGGCCAGCTTGCTCGCGAACAGCTCGCGGCTGCGCGGGCCGATGTCGAGGCCCTGGCGGTCGGCCGGGATGGCCGTCGAGTCGACGACCTCGTGCTCCGCGTCGGCGGCGAACTCGGTCGCGGCCAGCACGTCGACCGGCAGCACCAGCTCGACGCCGCGTTTCTCGGCTTCGGCGAGGAAGCCCGACACCTGCTCCAGCTGGTCTTCCTGCAACAGCGACTGGCCGACCTCGTGGCCCTGGGCCTTGAGGAACGTGTACGCCATGCCGCCGCCGATGAGCAGCCTGTCGACCTTCGTCAGCAGGTTCGCGATGACGCCGAGCTTGTCGGACACCTTCGCGCCGCCGAGCACGACCACGTACGGGCCCTGCAGGTCGTCGGTCAGCTTCTTCAGCACGTCCAGCTCGGCCAGCACCAGGCCGCCCGCGTACGCCGGCAGCACCGACGCGACCTCGTAGACCGAGGCCTGCTTGCGGTGGACGACGCCGAAGCCGTCGGAGACGAACGCGCCGCCCGGGACGAGCGCGCCCAGCTCGGCGGCCAGCTCGGAGCGGTCCACGGCGTCCTTGCTGGTCTCGCGCGCGTCGAAACGCACGTTCTCCAGCAGGACGACGCCGCCATCGGCCAGGCCGCCGGTCAGCGCCTTCGCGGACTCGCCGACCAGGTCACCGGCCAGCGCGACCTCGGCGCCGAGCAGCTCCGACAGCCGCTTCGCGACGGGCGCGAGCGTGTACTTCGGGTCCGGCTCGCCCTTCGGACGGCCGAGGTGCGCGGTGACGACGACCTTCGCGCCCGCGTCGGCGAGCTTCTTGATCGTCGGCAACGCGGCACGGACCCGGCCGTCGTCGGTGATGCGATCCCCGTCGAGCGGGACGTTCAGGTCGCTGCGCACCAGCACGTAGCGGCCCTGAACGCCCTCGCCCAGCAGGTCGTCGAGGTTCTTGACGCTCATCTGCTTCAGGACAGCTTCGAACCGACGAGCTTGACCAGGTCGGCGAGGCGGTTGGAGTAGCCCCACTCGTTGTCGTACCAGCCGACGACCTTGACCTGGTTGCCGATGACCTTGGTCAGCGGCGCGTCGTAGATGCAGGACGCCGGGTCGGTGACGATGTCCGCCGAGACGATCGGGTCGTCCGAGTAGCGCAGGATGCCGGCCAGCGGGCCCTCGGCGGCGGCCTTGTAGGCGGCGTTGATCTCCTCGACGGTGGCGGCCTTGGACAGCGTCACGGTGAGGTCGGTGGCCGAGCCGGTCGGGACCGGGACGCGCAGCGCGTAGCCGTCCAGCTTGCCCTGCAGCTCCGGCAGGACCAGGCCGATGGCCTTCGCGGCACCGGTCGAGGTCGGGACGACGCTCAGGGCGGCGGCGCGGGCGCGGCGCAGGTCCTTGTGCGGGGCGTCCTGCAGGTTCTGGTCCTGGGTGTACGCGTGGACCGTGGTCATCAGGCCCTGCTCGATGCCGAAGGCGTCGTTGAGGACCTTGGCCAGCGGGCCGAGGCAGTTGGTGGTGCAGGACGCGTTCGAGATGATGACCTGCGAGCCGTCGTACTTGTCGTCGTTGACGCCGAGCACGATGGTCAGGTCCTCACCCTTGGCGGGCGCGGAGATGATGACCTTCTTGGCCCCGCCGGCGATGTGCGCCTTGGCGGCGTCGGCGTTGGTGAAGAAGCCGGTCGACTCGAGGACGACGTCGACGTTCAGCTCGCCCCAGGGCAGGTTGGCCGGGTCGCGCTCCGCGAGGGCCTTGATGGTCTTGCCGTCGACGACGATGCCCTCGTCGCTGACGCTGACCTCACCCGGGAACCGGCCCAGGATGGAGTCGTACTTCAGCAGGTGGGCCATGGTGGCGACGTCGCCGAGGTCGTTGAAGGCGACGACCTCGATGTCCTGGCCGCTGGCCTGCACGGCGCGGAAGAAGTTGCGGCCGATGCGGCCGAAGCCGTTGACACCTACGCGAACGGTCACTGCTGCCACTCCTCTGAGGATCGGCCGGCACTCCGGCCGTGACTTGCGGGCTCGCGGCCACCCTAGCGTGCGGGCATGCGCGTCCCTGACTGCCCTGACGAGACTTCCACCACTTGGCGAACGGGTCAAGAATCGATTAAGAAGCGGCGGCGCCACGCCGGGTGATCCGAGGGTGGACCACGACGGACCAGTGAAGGCGCGGGGTCCGGGCGCCGGGACCGGTTCCGGCTGATCGCGCCGGGTGCATGGTGACCGGCAAGCGGGTTCGCCGCGGGCCGAATTTCGACACTTGAACGATCCAGCCGACAGGGGGCCTCCGAAGGGTGTGGCGGCGGCTCGCGAGGCGGCACGTGAGGTCGATGACTCGACCGATCCAGCGACGGGGCCGCCCCGCCGGGTGACCACCCCGCCGACGCGCCCCTCATGCCGTCAGCTCCCGCTCCAGCGGCGTACGGAACCGCGGCACCGTGCGCGCCTCGCCGAACCACTTCGCGCACTTCTCCGCCTCCACCTCGACCGCCGCCCGGGCTTCCTCGCCCACGTCCTCCAGCAGCCGGAACGCCACCTCGCCCGAGGCGCGCTGGGCCCAGCCGCCGACCACCTTCCCGGAAGCCCACACCGTCGGGCCGATGTTGCCGCTGCGGTCGAACAGGGCCGCGCGGTGCGGGCCGAGGAACCAGTCGCGGTCCTGCCAGCCCATCGGGGTCGGGTCGAGCGCCGGCAGGAACGCCACCCACGGCGGTGGCGGTGGCACCGGCTCGAGGTCGTCCGCCAGGGCCACCCCCGGTACGCCGTCGAGGTCGACCTCCGCCGGGGACAACGCCGCCAGCGCCTTCTTCGTCTGCCCCGCCGTCCAGCCCGACCACCACCTCAGGTCGGACACCGGGGCCGGGCCGTACGCGCGCAGCCAGCGCCGGGCCAGCTCGGCCCGGGCCTCGTCCGGCTCCCGCAGCGACCAGCCTCCCGGCACCCACTCATCCAGGGGGTGCCAGACGTACTGGCTGCTCAGCCAGCTGCCGCGGGGACGGCCGCGCGCGATCCGGCCGCCCGCCGCCAGGAGGAACAGCACCCGGCTCGTCACGTTGCCGATCGCTTCGTACGGCTTGCCCGCCGCCATCAGCAGCTGCTGGCGCAGCCTCGGCTCGTCCTCGCTCAGCTGCTGCGCCGTCGCCGAGCCGCGGGCCCGCAGCGCCGCCTCGACCGAGGCCTCGACCTCCTTCAGCCACGCGCCCGGCTCCGGCACGTTCTCCGGGTGCCCCTGCTGCCCGAGGTGCTGTTCGAGCAGCTTCCGCTGCTTCACGACGATGTCCGCCGAGCAGCCCGCCTGCACGAGCGCCGCCGTGTCCAGGTCCGTGACGAACACCGTGCGGCGCATGCCCAGCAGCCGCAGCAGCGAACGCTCTTCGTAGAGCGCCCGCTCCACGGCGGACACCGCCGGCGCGGCGAGCCGGGCGGACGCGGACAGGTGGACGGTCGCCGGGTCGGTGGCGTGCAGTGCGACGACCCCGGCGACGGCGTCCGCCACCGAGGCCGCGGGCGCGGCCAGGTGGTGCCGGACGGCGAGGCGGGCCCGGCGCTGGTCGGTGCTGATCTTCGGAGGCACCCGCTGTTCCTACCACCCGGCACCGACAAAACTGCCTGGTCGTGCCGGTGACCAGGCGATAGCCTCGGGAAATGGTCTCCGGTACGCACTTCGCGGCCTTCGCCGCGCTGACGTTCCTCATGGTAGTGGTCCCCGGCCCGAGTGTGCTGTTCACGATCAGCCGCGCGCTCACCGTCGGGCGGCGCGACGCGCTCCTTACCGTCGCAGGCAACTCCGTGGGCGTCTACACGCAGGTCGTCGCGGTCGCGTTCGGCCTCGGCGCGCTGGTGACGACGTCCGCGGCGGTGTTCACCGCGATCAAGATCGCCGGCGCGATCTACCTGGTGTACCTGGGAATCCAGGCCGTGCGCCACCGCCGGAAGCTGACCGACGCAATGGCCGCGAAGGTGCGCGCCACCCCGGGCCGCGTGCTGACCGTGCTGCGCGACGGCTTCGTCGTCGGCTTCGCGAACCCGAAGTCGATCGTGTTCCTGGCGGCGCTGCTGCCGCAGTTCGTCGACCCCGCCGCCGGTTCGGTGCCGGCCCAGATGCTCGTCCTCGGCCTGTGCCTGCCCGCGATCGCGCTGGCCACCGACAGCGCGTGGGCGCTGGTCGCCGGCACCGCCCGCGCGTGGTTCGCCCGCTCGCCGAAGCGCCTGGAACTGGTCGGCGGCACCGGCGGCCTCGTCATGATCGGCCTGGGCACCACGCTGGCCTTCACCGGCCGGGGTGACTGAGCACCAGGTCGAGCAGCCCCGGGAAGGCGGCGTCGAATTCGGGGCGCCGCAAGCGGTTCAGCCGGCGCGGGCCTTCGTCGCGCTGTTCGATCAGGCCCGCCGCGCGCAGTACCCCGAAGTGGTGGCTGAGCGTCGCCTTCGCCACCGGCAGGTCGAAAGTGCCGCACGCCTTCGTCCACTCGGGCACGGCCGCCAGCTCGCGCAGGATGCTGCGGCGCACCGGATCGGCGACGGCGGCGAGCGCGTCGTGCAGCGAGACCTCCGCCGGGAGCACGTGCGTGAGCCCGCGGGCCCGTGCGGTCACCGGACCGCCTCCACCAGGCCCGGCCACCACTCCCGCGGCAGGCCGTCGAGCGGGACGACCACCTGGTCGGCACCCGCGGCCCGGTACTCCCGCAGCCGCGCGGCCACCGCCTCGAAGCTGCCTGACACGGTGAGGCCGTCGACCAGCCGGTCCGACAGGTCCGCGATGTCCGCGCCGGTGAAGCCCATCCGCCGGAAGTTGGCCGCGTAGCCCGGCATCCCGGCCAGGAACCCCAGTGAACCGCCGCGCACGAGCTCGCGCACCCGGGCCGCGTCGGTCTCCGCCACCACGTTCAGCAGCACCGCCAGCTGCCGGTCCGCGCCCAGGATTTCCCGCGCCGAAGCGACGTAGTCCGTCGTCACCAGGTACGGGTACGCGCCCGAAGCGCGATCCCGCGCCAGCTCCAGCATCCGCGGCCCGAGCGCGGACAGGATCCGCGCGGACGGCGGCACGACGTCCTCGATCTCGTCGAGGTAGTCGCCGAGCGTGGCCAGGGGACGCGCGCCGTGCGCCCCGCCCAGGCCGACCACGAACCGGCCCGCGGGCAGCTCGGCGTAGGCCGCGCTCACCTCGCTCGAGGGCACCCGGTCCACCGACAGGATCCCGCTCGCCACCTGGATCCGCGACGTCCCGCGGACCACCTCGGCGATCCGCGGGAGGTTGTTGCCCTGCCCGCCGGCCAGCCAGAGCGTGTCGAAGCCCAGTTCTTCGAGCTCGACCGCGACGGCGGTGCCGGTGTCCAGTGCGGTGTGGGTGGCCCCCAGCGGCCCCAGTGTCGTCATGCGCCCGGCAACCACGGGACCCGGGACGTTGTTCCCGTCAGGCCGGTTGTTCGTCCTCAGCGGAATCGGGTTCCCGCGTGAACATCCGGGTCGCCGACAGCCGCGCGACGCCGTCGGGCTCGCCCAGGTCCTCCAGGGAGTTGCGGATCGTCGAGTCCACCGACAGGTACTTCCGGCCCGCGCGCAGGTCGGCGTCGTTGCGCAGCCGCACGATCAGCGGGAACTCCGACAGCGCGCCCGCGTCGAACAGGCCCGTCGTGTAGATCAGCTGCACGCCGAGCGCCTCGGCCACCGCCCGCTGCAGTTCCAGGAGGTACCCGGCCGAGGCGCGGCCGATCGGGTTGTCCAGGAACAGCACGCCGGAGTGCCGGTTGCGGACCTTGCCGCGGTTGTTCGCCCGCAGCGCCGCCAGGGTGCAGTACAGGATGATCGCCGCGGTCAGCTGCTGGCCGCCGGAGAACACGTCCCGGATCTCCGAGACGCGCTGGCGTTCGGTCCGCAGCACCGAGTCCGGCTTGAGCATGTCGACGCGGAACCCCTTGGGCGCCGCGGCCCGGACGCCCCGCAGCACCAGGGAAAGCCCGTCGCGCTTGACGTCCCGGCCGTCCGCCGTCTTGCCGACGGCAGCCTCGTCGACGACCTCGCCGAGCTTCTCGGTGAGCGCGTTGTCCTCCAGCTCGGTGAAGCGGATGCGGAGGAACTCCTGCCCGGACCAGTCGCCGAGGCCGTCCGGCAGCCGGGAGACGCGCTGCGCCGAACGCAACGTCCGGAGCGCGCCGTCGACCATGCCCTGCAGGCGGGTGATGATGCCGCCGCGGTGCCGGTCGATCTGCGCGAGGTCGTCGGTGAGCGACCGCAGCCGCGGCCGCAGCGCCTCGGCCCACTCGGCGGCGTGCGCCGGCAGCTGGTCGCGCTTGACCGAGATGACCTGCTGCCGCACCGGGGTGCTCAGCTTCTCGAACCGCTTTTCCGTCGCGTACTGCGCGAGCTGGTCCGCGGCCGCGCGCACCCGCCGGTCACCGGCGTCGGCGGCTTCCTGGGCCTGGTTGAAGGTCGCGTTCAGCCGCGCGTGCTGGGCGCGCGCGGTGTCGACGTCGCCGTCGTAGGCGGCCGCGTCCGTGTCGCTCACCAGGTGGCCCATCGACTCGGCGAGCAGCGAGAAGCCGGACGCCGAGTTCTTCGCCGACTCCAGGGTGGCTTCGGCCGCCGCCCGGCGGTCCTGCAGCTCTTCCCACTTCCGCGCGGCCGCCGACGCCTCCAGCCCGGCCGCGTCGATCAGTTCCAGGCCGTGCTCGATGTCCCGCGGCTTCTCGCCGTTGACGCCGTTCTGCAGCGGCAGCGCGTCCAGTTCGGCGCGCCGGGTCGAGACGAGCCCGATCGCTTCGGTGCGCTCGTCTTCGAGGCCGTCGACGACCCGGCGGGCGCGGGCCAGCGCGGCCGCCCGGGCCGACGCGTCGGAGCCGTCGGGCGTCTCCAGGAGCTCGCCCGCACGCACGCGGACGGCCTCGTCCATGGCCTCCACGGCCGAGCCGGCCGCGGCTTCGGCGGATTCGGCCTGCTCCAGTTCGCTCCGCAGGTCGCTGCCGACCTCGACCTTCGCGTACGCCTCCGACGCCGAAGCGAACGTCCGCCGCAGCGCGTCCACCGGTTCGGACGGCGCCGGGCCGTCCGCCGCGTCGGCCGCCCCGGGCACTTCGGCCAGCTCGGCGCGCGCGGTGGTCGCGGTCCGGCGGTGGCCGTCCGCGGTGCGCTGCTCCTCCCCCGCCTGCTCGCGCAGCCGGGCCGCCTTGCCCGCCGCGTCGGACGCCTGGAGGTCGGCGCGCTCGGCAATCTCGGCCGCCCGCTCGGCTTCTTCGGTCCACTCGGCGATCCGGGCGCTGCGGACCCCCAGTTCGCCGAGCCGCCGGGCCTTCTCCTCGGCTTCGGCGGCGGCCGCCCGCAGCTCGGGGACGCGCTCGCGCAGCGACGCGGCCTTTTCGCTCAACCGCGCGAAGTCCGCGTCCGCCTGCTCCAGCGCGGTGCGGGCGGTCTCCCGCGCGGTCCGCGCCGCCTGGGCCTGCTCGGCGAGGGTGGCGACGGCGCCGGGCGGGTAGTCCTCGCGCCACGTCGTGAGCTTCCACGTCAGGGCGCCGTCCGCGGACAGCTTGGCGGACAACGCTTCGAGCCGCCGCTGCCGCTCGGTGTGCCGCCGCGCGACGGCTTCCCGTTCGGCGTCGGCGGCTTCTTCGTCGTACATCGCGGGGTTCGGTGGTACGAGGAACTCGACACCGGGCGCGGACGGCACCTCGGCCTGCAGCGCTTCGGTCGTGCCGACGGCGATGATCGCGCTCGGCAGCAGCCGCCGCTTCGTCAGCACCTCACGGGCGCGATCGGCGTGCGCGGCGTCGTTCAGCAGGACGCCGGACACCAGCTGCGGCAGGCTTTCCAGGACTTCGGCGCGCCGGGAAGCGTCCAGTTTGGACAGATAGCGCCAGCCGGACCACGCGGTGATCCCGGCCTCTTCCAGGGCGTCCAGCGCGGCCTGGACGTCCTCCGGCGGCGGCAGCAGCCCGCCGGACCCGAGGGCGGCCAGGGCCCGCTCGTCGGCGGACTCCTCCATCCGCAGCCCGGTCTGCTCCTTCTCGACGGCCGCGCTCGCCTCGCGCAGCCGTTCCAGCAGCACCGGAAGGTCGCTTTCCAGGGTGACGTCGTCGGCGCCGAGCAGCTCGACCAGGCGGCTTTCGGCGGCGAGGGCGTCGGTCCGGCGGTGCGCGCGGTCGAGGTCCTCGGTGGCGCGTTCCAGACGGTCCTGGGTGGTGCCGGCGAGCTGGTGGGCCTCGTTCACGGCCCGTTGCGCCGCCTGGAGGTCCGTGCCGACGCGGTCGAGTTCCTGTTCCCGCCGGGCCAGCTCGGCCGAAGCGGACTCGGCCGCGGCACGAGCAGCGCGCGAAGCTTCGGCGACGTCGGCACCCGAGGGCAGCAACCCGGCACGGACCGCCGCTTGGACCTCTTCGCGCAGTTCGGTGATCCGCGTGGTCAGCCCGCGCGCCTCGGCCCGGCGGGCGGCCGCGAGGTTCGCGGCTTCATCGCGCTCGGTCTGCGCCTTCTCGGCTTCGGCACGCAACGCGCCCGCGTGCGCTTCGGCCTTGTCGGCCTGCCGCTGGGCGTCCTGCGCCAGCGCGTGCAACCCGCGTGCCAGCGCCGAAGCGGCGTCGTTGCGCGCCTTCAGCGCCGGACGCGCCTTCTCCTCCCGGCTGCCGACGAGTTCGCGCAGGTCCTTCGCCTTGCGTCCCGCGTTCAGCGAGTTGAGCACGGTCGCCGTCTCGCGCCAGGCTTCCGCTTCGGTTTTCGCCGCGGCGAGCTCGGCGTCGACGCGCTTGCGGGCCTCCTGGGCCTCGTCCAGCCGCAGCACCGCGACGAGCCGGCGCAGCTCGGTGACCGCCGCGGCGAGCCGCCGGTGGTCGCCCTCGGCGAGCTTTTCCGCGGACTTGACCTCGGTGACGTGGTCCTCGAGGCCGGACAGCCGCGCGTTCTCCAGCTCGTTGCGGGCGACGACCCGCCCGGCCAGCGAAGCCATGTCGGCCTTCGCTGCTTCGGCGATCTTCCGCGACTCCGCGGCGACACCTTCTTCGGCGGCCAGCGGGCCCAGGAGGTCGAGCGCGCCCGCCACGAAGTCGCGCTCGGACAGCAGATCCCCGCGCTGGGCCAGGTTGTGGGCGTAGGTCGCGACGACTTCGGCGAGGTCCTTCGGCTCTTCTTCGGAGATGACCGCGCGCAGCAGGAACTCGACGAAGGCGTCGTCGGTGCCGAACGCGAACGCGTCCGCCGCTTCACCTTCGCCCGCGTTCATCGCGCGCTGGTAGCGGAACAGCTCGGTGTCGAGGCCCAGGCCGTCGAGGCGGCCGGTCCACTCGTGGTGGCGGCGGGTCCAGGACAGCTCCAGCTCCGGTTCGGCCAGCTGGGCCGCGGTGAGCTTGTCGTGGAAGCCGGACATGGTGAGCAGCCGGCCGTCCTGGGTCATCGGCAGGGAATCGAGCCCCAGCGCGGCGGTCGGGCGGAAGCAGTACCAGGAGTCGACGAGGTTCTCGGAGTCGGCGGACACGACGTGCCCGCGCCACTCCGACACCTTCCCGGTGATGATCCGGTGGCCGCTCTCGACGTGCAGCCACTCCAGGACGACGTGCGAGACGTCCTTGGCGGCGACGAACTTCTCCAGGACCTTGGTGCTGGTGGTGCCCACGACCTGGCGGCGGCCGGGCAGCATCACCGAGAAGATCAGCTTGATGAGGACGGACTTGCCGCCGCCGTTCTCGAGGAACAGCACGCTGGCCGGCGACGGGCGGTGCAGCTCGGCCGGGCCGGTCGCGTGGATGCCCGCGCTGAACAGCGCGTCCTGCTTCGGCGCGGTGATCTTGGCGCCGACGCCGCTGAAGTCGAGCACGACGTCCTGGTAGCGGGCACCCGCCGGGCCGACCGAGTGCAGGCGGACCCGCGAAAGCTCGTACATCGATTCCCCTCTACAGCGTGTCGGACGCCGCGGCGCGCAGCGTGCCCCCGGCGGTCGCGACGGCCACGACGTCGAGCGCGAGCAAGTCGTCGAAGGCGGCGTCGGCGGCGAGTTCGCGGACCTGGATCTGGTAGCGCGGGGTGGTCCGGTAGGTGCCGCCCTGCTCGTCGCTGACCGGGACCAGAAAGCCCTGGTCGGCGAGGAACCGCAGGGCGCGGCTGACCATGCCGCGGGTGGTGTCGGCGGCGAGCCGGCCGTCCTTGGTGGCCGCGGCCGCGGGACGGCGGGTGTAGGCGCGCCAGGCCTGTTCCAGCTCGGGCGCGTCGGCCAGGGGGTCGTTGTTGGCCTCGGCGGCCGCGGCGCGTTCGTCGAGCATCCGCGCGGCTTCGCGGACCATGGCGTCGACCTGCTCGACGCTGACGCGGCCGATGTAGGTGTCGTTGGCGAGGTCGTCGGGCCGCGGATAGCCGAGCGCGGCGGTGGCGAGGTGGATCAGGCCGTGCAGCACCTTCTCGGTCTCGCGGCGCTCGCGGATCTTGGCCTGGCGGGCGTAGGAGTCCATCTTGATCTCGAAGACGGACTCGTCGGTGGCCGCCAGGACCGCGCCGGCCTGCTGGTTGACCTCGAGGACCATCAGGCCGAGCCCGGCGGCGACGGCGTGGGTGAGGGCCTTGAACGCGTTGTCCTCGCCGTAGCGGCGCACGAGGTCGCCGTAGACGACGTCACGCGCGGGCAGCTGCTTCGGCCGCATGCCGAAGGCGACCAACCGGGCCGCGGCCTCGGCGTCCACGCTGCTGTGGGACAGCGCCATTACGCGACCTCCTCTTCTTCATCGGCCCGCTCTACGGCGGCGGTGGACAGGAGCAGGTCGGCGCCGCCGAACTCCGGGTCGTCCAGGAGCGTGCCGTCGTCGACGGCCAGGAGCACCGAGCGGTCGCCCTGGCGGCGGGCCGCGCCGATCCCGGGACTGTAGGCGTGGACCGCGCGCAGCGCGATCAGGGCGGCGAGCCCGGGCTGGCGGCTGCGGCGGGCTTCTTCGAGCAGCCCCGACAGCCGCCGCGGCACTTCGGGCAGGTCGAGCAGTTCGTCGGCCCGCCGCCAGACCTCGTCGCCGAACTTGTCGCTGACCTCGGCGGGCATGAGTTCCGGTTCCGGGATCTCGCCGACCAGCTGATCGCGTTCCGGCGCGGGCCGCAGCAGCAGCGAGACGAGGGAGGACAGCGACGGCACGACCGGCGCGGTGATCCCGGCGGCGGCGTGGAAGAAGTGCTCGGCGGGCGCGACGG
The DNA here is from genome assembly GCF_053601215.1 of Amycolatopsis sp. NPDC004772. Classification (NCBI taxonomy): domain Bacteria; kingdom Bacillati; phylum Actinomycetota; class Actinomycetes; order Pseudonocardiales; family Pseudonocardiaceae; genus Amycolatopsis; species Amycolatopsis sp. NPDC004772. The sequence goes on along the minus strand of NZ_JBSGBK010000030.1, from coordinate 17,753 downwards.
CGTCGGCCAGCGGCAGGCCCAGGGTCGGCACGAGGAGCTGGCCGAAGAGGTCCAGGGTGGCGCGCTGGGGCGGGCCGGAGAACTGCTGGCGGTCCTGCTCGGCGCGGAACACCGCGCCCGCGTCGGCCAGCCGGGACTGCAGGCGCGTGTGCCGGCGGATGCAGTCGCCGACGATGTCGACGAGCTCGGCGGCGCGGCGCTTCTTGTCGAGGTCCTCGGTCTCGTCGCGGGCGGTGGTGATGTTCTTGAGGATGGCGTTCTCGGCGCGGAACCGGGCCTCGATGTGGCTCAGCGCGCTGTCGAGCAGCTCCGGGACCTCGCGTTCCCAGTCGACCGACCGGACGTCGCGGCGGGTGGCGTCGAGCTTCGCGCGCAGGGTCTCGCCGTACTGGACGGTCCGGTAGCGGGCCTGCTCGGCGGCGAGCTTGGCGTCGGCGAGCCGGCCGCGGTTGATCAGGTTCTCGAGCTTGACCTCGGCGGCGATCTGCGCGGACTCGACGTCGGTGTCGAGCGCGCCGACCAGGACGTTGATCGCCTCGTCGGTGGCGCGCAGGTAGACCTCGCCGTCGCGGGCGGCCAGCTCGACCAGCAGCTTGAAGTCGAACTGGCGCCGCTGGTAACCGCCCGGCCCGATCGAGCCGTAGACGCGCCGGAAGCCGCGGTCGGTGGTGCCGACGTTGATGAGGTTGTCCAGGACCCACTTGGCCACCCGGACGTGCTCCTCGGGCATCCGCGACGGCGCCTGCTGGGCGATGAACGGCAGCAGCCGGTCGATGACCTCGTCGTGGCCGGCGCCGGTGTCGAAGTCCATCGCGATGGTGACCTGGTCGATCGTGTGCAGCGCGATCTCGGCCATCTGGTAGATCGTGGCGTCGGCCCAGTCGAGCTTCGCTTTCCGCGCGTCGAGGTCGTGCAGCGGCGCGGTGCAGGCCAGCGCCTTGAGGCGGCGCGTCAGCCCCTCGTCGGCCAGGCCCGTCATCCCGGTGTCGTCGTCTCGCACAGCAGGCCAGGCTAGTCGGCCACCCTCTGCGCACGCGCGGGTGACTCCATCCATGCCCCCACCACCACCCTCAAAGGTGGCGCTGACGCGCCGCAGTATTTGCATTAACGTCCCTCCTATGCGTGAGATGAGCCGTGACGAGTGGTGGAAGTTCGCCTCCGAGGGGACCCGGACCGGCATGCTCGGCCTGGTCAGGGCCAACGGCGCCCCGATCGTGACGCCGGTGTGGTTCCTGCTGAACGAAGGCCCGGACGGCGACGAGCTGATCTTCACCACCGGCACCGAGACGCTCAAGGGCAAGGCCATCGCCCGCGACGGCCGGATTTCGCTGGCCGTCGACGACCAGAAGCCGCCGTTCTCCTACGTCCAGTTCACCGCCGAGGCGCGGCTGACCCACGACCTGGACGACATGCTCGCGTGGGCGACCAAGCTGGGTGCGCGGTACATGGGTGCCGAGCGCGGCGAGGAGTACGGCAAGCGCAACGCCGTCCCCGAGGAATCCCTCGTCCGGGCGAAGATCACCAAGGTGATCGCGCGCGCCGACATCGCCGGCTGAGGGCGTTTCGCTGGTAATCTGCCCCTGGGGGTGGGGGTATGCCTTCAGGGGACAGACGCGACGCCGTCAAGGCGATCGTCAGTGCGGGCCAGCGGGAACTGGTGGCCGAGCTGGAACGCCTCGACGGCGGGCGCTTCGGCCGGTCCGGGCGCACGAGACTGCTCGAAAACGGGGACGTCTTCGAACGCGCCGTCGTCAGCGCGGCCTTCTCGGACGAGGACTCCGCGGCCGGGCTGTCGGTCGTGCTGCACCCGCGCAACCCGTACGTCCCGGCGTTCCAGGCGCACTTCCGCTACCGGGAGGCCGCGGAAGCGTGGTGGTTCGGCGGCAGCGTCGACCTCCTCCCCTGCTACGGCTTCGCCGCGGACGCGACCCACTTCCACCGCGTCCTGAAGAGCCACTGCGACACGCTCGACCCGGCGTTCCACGCCCAGGCGAAACGCGCGTGCGACGACCGTTTCCGGCTCCCCCACCGCAACGAAGCCCGCGGCATCGGCGGCATCCTCTTCGACCACCTGAGCCTGCCGGGCCCGGACGGCTGGCGACGCTCGGCGGCCTTCACGGCGGCGGGCATCGCCGCCATCGCCCCGGCGTACTTCCCGATCGTCCACCGGCGCAAGGACGTACCGTACGGCGAACGCGAGCGGCACTGGCAGCTCCACCGCCGCGGCCGGTACGTCGAGTTCACGCTGGTCAACGACGCGACCCAGGCCGACGCCGACACGCTCCTGACGGCGCTGCCACCGTCGGCGCGCTGGGAGTCGGAGTTCGCGCCCGAGCCGGGGAGCGCGGAGGCGGAGCTGGCGGCGTTCCTCGTGCCGCGCGACTGGGCGGCCGAAACTGTCGGTGCCCACCGGTAGAGTCGAAAACGGGGGGGCGCCCCGGCGGCCGCAGCTCGATCGGGCCGCATCACCGCCGCCCGCCGCCTGCGGATCCGCGAGCCCCACGACTGCGGCGGCTACGCCGGAGAAAGCCCGTTGGGGCGCTTGAAGCAGGCTGTGGACCAGCGCGCCCGGCAGCCTCCGATCGATCCGCCGCACCGAAGCATCTCGGTCGCCACGCTGGGCCGTCCGGATGCACTGCCCCGGTGAGCGGGAAACCGTTGGCACGCAGGGTGAGCCATCGTGTCGAGTATTGACAGGGCCCGCTCCCAGGGTGTGTGATCTGTCCCATAGATAGGAAACTTTCCTAACTATTGCCGCCGGTGGTCCGCCGACCATTCCGCCCCGGTCACCCCCTGTCCCCCGACAACGCAGGAGGCTCCCAGTGGCACCCCGTCCACCGTGGCGCGTGGTACTGGCCGGTACCGCCGTCGCGGCGCTCGGCCTCACCGCGGTCAGCCCGGTAAACGCTTTCGCGGCCGATACCGACTACGAGTCCGAGAACGCCACCATCTCGCAGGGCGCGGTCGAGTCGAACCACGCCGGCTACTCCGGCACCGGCTTCGTCAACTTCGACAACGTCGTCGGCAGCTACGTCGAATACTCCGTGAACGCCGCCCAGGCGGGCACGCACACGCTGACCTTCCGCTACGCCAACGGAACCGCCGACAACCGGCCGGTGAAGCTCACCGTCGACGGCGGCGACAAGGGCACCGTCGACTTCCCCGCCACCGGCGCGTGGACGACCTGGAAGACCGTCACCGCGACCGTCCAGCTCACCGCCGGCGTCAACAAGGTCCGCACCACCGCGACCACCGCCAACGGCGGCCCGAACGCCGACAAGCTCACCGACACCTTCACCGCGCCGGTCGACGGCGAACCGCCGTCGCCGCCGTCGAACCTCAAGGCGAGCAACGTCCTGCCCACCGCGGCCACCTTCACCTGGACCGCCGCGACCGACAACGTCGGCGTCGTCCGCTACGAGGTCAACCGCGGCGGCAACATCCTCAAGACCGTCGACGGGAACACCACGAGCGCGACCGTCGACAACCTGACCCCGAACACCGCCTACGACATCTCCGTCGGCGCGTACGACGCCGCGGGCAACCCGTCGCAGCAGAGCAACGTGGTCACCTTCACCACGCCGCCCAGCAACGACACCGCCCCGCCCAGCGTGCCGGGCAACCTGCGCTCCACGAGCGTCACCGCGAACAGCGTCTCCCTGGCGTGGAACGCTTCCACGGACAACGGCGGCACCATCGCCGGGTACGACGTCTACCAGGGCGCCACGAAGGTCGCGACCACGACTTCCCTGAGCACGACGGTCACCGACCTCACCCCGAACACCTCCTACACCTTCACCGTCAAGGCCCGCGACCCCGACGGCAACACCTCGGCCGCCAGCAACGCCGTCACGGCGAAGACCAGCGCGCCGGGCGGTGCCGGGGGCATTCCCGAGTACGACAAGGACATCGCGAAGGTCGACCTCGGCTGGTCGGTGGACTTCCTGCCCAACGGCAACGCGCTGGTGACCGAGCGGGACCGGTTCGAGGTCCTGCTGGTGACGCCGTCCGGCCAGAAGACCACGCTGGGCAAGGTGCCGGGCGCGGTCGGCACGAACGGCGAAGGCGGCCTCCTCGGCCTGGCGATCTCGCCGAACTGGTCGAGCGACCACGCGATCTACCTCTACCACACGGCATCCGGGGACAACCGGATCGTGAAGATGACCTACGACGGCACCACGCTGTCGTCGACGTCGACGCCGGTGCTGACCGGGATCGCGAAGAACCGCTACCACAACGGCGGCCGGATCAAGTTCGGCCCGGACGGCAAGCTCTACGCCACCGTCGGCGACGCCAAGAACAGCGACAACGCGCAGAACAAGAGCTCGCTCAACGGCAAGATCCTGCGGCTCAACCCGGACGGCTCGGCGCCTTCCGACAACCCGTTCTACGCCACCGGCGGCAACGCGCGGTACGTCTGGAGCTACGGCCACCGCAACCCGCAGGGCCTGGCCTGGGACTCCCGCGGCCAGCTGTGGGCGGCGGAGTTCGGCGAGAGCAGCCAGGACGAGCTCAACCTGATCCAGAAGGGCGGCAACTTCGGCTGGCCCAGCTGCGAAGGCACGCAGGGCAGCTGCAGCGGCTTCATCGCCCCGAAGAAGACCTGGTCGACGTCGCAGGCCGGGCCGAGCGGGCTGGAGATCGTCAACGACTGGATCTACATCGCCGGCGTCACCGGGCAGCAGCTGTTCGCCACGCAGATCAACGCCGCCGGCACCGGCGTCGGCACGGTGTCGACGCTCTTCTCCGGCCGCTGGGGCCGGCTGCGCTCGGTCACCAAGACCCCGGACGGCGGGCTCTGGCTGACCTCGACGAACAACGACAAGAACGGCGGCACGCCGTCGGTGCTGGACAACGTGATCGTGCGGCTGAAGTTCCCCGGCGGCGGCACGCCCGGCGGTTTCAAGCTGACCAGCTCCGCCTTCGCCGACAACGCGACCATCCCGGACAAGTACACCTGCGCCGGGGACGGCACGGCGGGCCAGGACCCGTCGCCGCCGCTGGCGTGGGGCGCTTCCGACGGCGCGAAGGGCTACGCCGTCGTGTTCGCCGACGTCGCCAACAGCGGCAACAAGCTGCACTGGGCGATCTGGGACGTCCCGGCGGCCACGCGGTCGCTGCCGGAGGGGCTCGGGGCGGGGTACACCGTGCCGAACCAGGGTGGCGCGAAACAGAAGGCGATGGGCAGCGGGGCGAACGCGCAGAAGTTCTTCGGCCCCTGCCCGGGCGGGTCGAGCCACCCGTACACGTTCACCCTCTACGCCCTGAACACCGCCACGGTCCCCGGCCTGACGTCGTCCTCGACGATGGCCCAGGTCGAAACGGCGATCAAGGGTGCGTCGACGGCGAACGTCGTGCTGCGCGGCAAGTCCAGCGCAGCCGCCTGAAAGCCGCGGCAGGGGTGACCGGAGCGGCGCCGGTCACCCCTGCCGCCCTTCACTGCGTCCCCGACAGCCGGCGCAGGTGCGCGTCGACGTCGAAGCCGTGTTCCTCCAGCCGGCGGCGGGCCAGCAGCAGTTCGTCGGGGGTGAACAGCTCGGCGTACTCCTCGCGCAGCATGACCGCCTCGGAGCTGCGGCCGAGCTGGTTCTTCTCCCAGAGCACGGTGAACCCGCCCGCGGTGCCGGCGCCCCGCAGCAGCAGCCGGGCCGCTTCGACGCCGCCGTGCTCGCGCACCATGCGTTCGAACTGGGCGGGCCGGTAGCCGTAATCCTTGGCGAGAACCCGGCATCCGTCGAGCAGATCCTCGGTGAATCGCGCAGCCAGCCGAGGATCGGCCGGGACGGATGCGGCTGGTTCGGGCATGGGGCAACCTCTCGACGGGACGGCTTCCCAGATTAATCGCGAACCGGCCCCGTTTCGCTACGCCATTCGAGCAACGAATTCGCGAAGAGCACTCTCCGTGTCGACCAAGCGGACAAACAAGGCAAAACGAAACTGTCGGTGCCGTCTGCCATCCTGACTGCCATGCACACCGTGGTCCACGGCGAAGTTCACGTCCACTATGGACAGATCTACGTCCACGACGAGGAAGGAGAGCCGTTCGAGGGTGACCTGCACGCGTGTTTCGCCGGGCAGCGCAACGGGCTGTGCGGCGCCGCGGTGCCCGGCACCCTCTTCCTGATCACCGGGCTGCACACCGGCGAGGTCGGCTTCACCGCCGAGGTGCACCCGGCCGAGCCGCCGGACAGCGGCGCGGAGGACGTCGTCGAGGCCTCCTTCCGCGCCGAAGGCCGTACGGCGCTGGTCACCTGGGGTGGCGGCGACGCGTGGGACCTCGAGCTGACGCCGGGCGACTACCGCGTCCGCTACAGCGGCACGGCGATGGACGCGGGCCGCGAGCGCGACACCCGGCTCGGCGGCGAGCCCCGGCAGGACAGCTACCTGCTGCAGTTCTGGCCCGCGCCGCCGGTTCCGGACGTCGTCGTCCGCGAAACGAGCGCGATCGCGGCCTACTGGCACGGGTTCGCGCGGGAGCTGCCCCCGCCGCCGACGGACGAGGAGCTCGCGCAGCGGTGGGAAGCCCGCCGGCGGGCCGAGGAGGAGGCGCGGGCGAAGGCGGAACAGGAACGGCTGCTGCGGGAATGGGGTGGCGTGCTGCCGCCTTCACCGGTGCGCGAGCTGCCGCCGGGTTCGCTGCGGGAGTTCGCCAAGCGCGATCGGGCCCTGGTGGGAGCCGCGGTCACCGCGGGGCCGGAGGTCTGCCGCGCGCTCGCCCGCCGGGTGGCGCACCTGGCGTTCGAGCGGGCCGGGCTGGACGGCGTCGGCTGGATCGCCGACGGCTTGCGCGCACTGGACGAAGGGAGCCCGCTGCCGCCGCCGTTCGGCGACTGGGCCGCGGCGTGGGATCGGCTGCTGTCGGATCCGGAAGTGCCGCAGACGCTGGTGCGCACGCCGGACGGGCGGCACGACAATGCGTTGCAGCAGGCCATGGCGTTCCCGGCGATCTTCGCCGCGGCGGGCGAGGACGCGTGGGAGGCGTTGGGGTCGGCCTTGTCCGCGGCCGAGCACACCTACGGCGACGATCGGGCCCGGCTCCGGGAGGAGGTGCGTGCGGCGCTGGCGGAAGTCACCAGCCGAACAGGCCACCCATGATCCGCGCGCACCGGGCCGTCATCGCGCCGGCGTCTTCGTCGGGGCGGTCGATCCACCAGCTGATCAGCGAGTCGACCACGCCGGTCCACACCTGCGCCACCGCCTCGATGTCCGCCGGGTCGGCCAGGCCGCGCGAGGTCAGCAGCTGCGTGGCGCCCAGCACCGCGAACGCGTCGAGCCGGCGGCGGTAGTCCGCGGCCGCCGCGGCGATGTCGCCCGTGGAGGGCACCGTGGCGTCGCGCAGGAGGCGCCAGGCGTACCGGTCGTGATCGAACGTCGTGAAGATCGCCGAGAGCACCTTGAGCGGCATCTGGTCGGGCTCGCCGCCGGCGGCCATGGTCGTCGCGACACCGTCGGTGAGGCGGCCGCCCGCGCGGTGGAGGCAGGCCAGGTACAGCCCGTCCTTCGAGCCGAAGTACTGGTACAGCAACGGCTTCGTGACCCCGACCCGGCGCGCGATCTCGACCATCGATGCGCCCGCGTACCCGGCCCGGCCGAACTCCTCGGTGCCGGCCACGACGAGCTGGGCCTCGCGCTCTTCGCGGGGCATCCCCTTGGTCCCGACCGCCCTTGACTCCGTCACACGGGAGAGCCTACCGTGCGTAAAGTGACCCGAGGGTAAGTTACCGTATGGTCAGATTCGAGGAGGCGACGTGGCCGACTTCCTGGCGCACCTGCGCGACCCCGTGCTGTTCGCGGTTCCGGTGTTCCTGCTGTTCGTGACGATCGAAATCGTCGCCGTGCACGTGCTCGGCCACGACGACAACGTCGTCGGCTACAGCGTCGCCGACACGCGGACGAGCATGCTGATGGGCACGGTCGCCGTCGGGGTCAACACGCTGTTCCGGCTCGTGATGCTGGTCGTGTTCGCGGCGCTGTTCGAGCTGGCACCCGTCAAGTTCGACCCGCGCGACTGGTGGACGTGGGTGCTCATGCTGCTGGGCCAGGAACTCGTGTTCTACGCCTACCACCGGGCCAGCCACCGCGTGCGGCTGCTCTGGGCCGGGCACCAGGTGCACCACTCCAGCGAGCACTACAACTTCTCGACGGCGCTGCGCCAGAAGTGGACCCCGTACTTCCAGCTGCCGTTCTGGTCCGTGCTGGCGCTGTGCGGCATCCCGCCGTGGATGATTCTGACCGGGCTGTCGATCGACCTCGTCTACCAGTTCTTCGTGCACACCGAGAAGGTCGGCAAGCTGCCGCGCTGGTTCGAGTACGTCTTCAACACCCCGTCCCACCACCGCGTCCACCACGGCAGCGACGAGGAGTACCTCGACGCCAACTACGGCGGGATCCTGATCATCTGGGACCGCATGTTCGGCAGCTTCGTCCCCGAGGGCAAGCGGCCGACGTACGGGCTGACGAAGAACATCGGGACGTACAACCTGCTACGCGTGGGTTTCCACGAGTACGGCTCGATCCTGCGCGACCTCCGGGCGGCCCGGACGTGGCGCGAGCGCGCCGGGTACGTGTTCGGGCCGCCCGGCTGGCCGCTACGCGATGTCCCGCAGGGCGAGGCTGTTGAGGGGCGGGCGCTGCGGTGAGGTGAGGTCGGTCAGCACGATCTCCCGCTCGACGCCGGGTGACGTCCCGCGCCGGAACTGGGCGAGCAGCGTCGCCGGCGGGGCCGCGGTGACCAGCCGGCCGTGGCGTTCCAGCCGGTCGAAGAGCGTCTGCATGATCTGCCCGGACATCCGGCCCAGCGCCTGGGTGCTCTGGTGGCGGTGCGCGCGGTGGCCGAGGTCGACCTGCGCGAGCGCGTCGAGGCCGCGCAGTTCGAGCAGGTCGATCAGGTGCCCGACCTCGACGCCGTAGTTCGCGACGAACGGGATGCTCTCCAGCACTTCCCGGCGGCCCGCGTACTCCCCGGCGAGGGGCTGGACGAACCCGGCGAGCTCGGGCCAGAACATGTTGAGCAGCGGCCGGGCGACGAGTTCGGTGACCCGGCCGCCGCCGTCGGCCTCGGTGCCGAGCGGGCGGTGGTAGAAGCCCTTGACGTAGGCGACCGAGGGGTCGGTGAGCAGCGGGCCGAGCAGCCCGGTGACGTAGCCGGTGGTGAAGTCGTACAGGTCGCCGTCGACGAAGACGACGAGGTCGCCGCTCGTCGCCGCGACACCCTTCCACAGCGCTTCGCCCTTCCCGGCCAGGCCTTCGAGGCCGGGGAAGACGGCGTCCTGCGCGACGACGTCGGCCCCCGCGGCGGCGGCGACCTCGGCGGTGGCGTCGGTGGAGTGGCTGTCGACGACGAGGATCTCGTCGACGAGGCTGCCGTGCAGCTCGTCGCGGATGGCACCGACGATCGCGCCGACGGTGGCTTCCTCGTTCCGGGCCGGGATGACGACGGAGACGGTGGTGCCGCGTTTGGCCGCGACGAGCTCCTGGGTGGTCCAGTCCCCGGCCTTGCTGCTGCGCCGGGAGAGCCAGGTGCCGATTTCCGGCGAAACCTGCAGCATGCGCTTCCCCTTCCCTCGTTCGCTTCCGAGGTTCGGGGGCCCGCGTTTCCGGCACGGCTCCCGGGCGCTACCGCGGTGTTACGAGATGGCGCGCCGTGTTAATCAGGCTGACGGCCGCAGGCAACGCGCCTAGGCTCACGGCGAACCGAGGGGGAAGAGTGCGCGAAGCGATCCGGCCGTTCCGCTGGGACCTCGTGCGCCCCGACCACCTCGGCACCCTGCTCGACGGCCTTCCCGAGCCGGACCTGTGGTTCCTCGACGACCTGATCGAGTGCGCCGCGAAGGTGCTGGCCCGGTCCGGGGACGGCGAGCTCCACTTCGTCGGCCGGTCCGCGGACTCCGTCTTCGACCTGCTCGGCGGCGCCTTGCCCGACCCGGGCCGGCTGCACTTGCTGCCGTTGTCCACCACGTGGCTGAGCGGCTGGCCCGCCACCCGGCTGCACCCGGCCGAAGTGGCGCAGCTGCGCGCCAACCTGGCCGCGCACGGCCTGCACCCGGCCGGGCTCGCCCGTGGTGCGCGCCCGATCACCTTCGCGGACGTCGTGTCCACCGGCCGGACGCTCGAGCAGCTGCTCGGCATCCTGCGGAACTGGGCCGCCGACGAACGGGCCGACTGGCCGGCGATCCGGCGCCGGGTCCGGATCGTCGGCCTGACCCGGCGCACGCACACCAGCCCGAACACCCGCCGGTGGCAGCAGCACGCGGACTGGGCTCGCGACGTGCCGATCCGGAACGTCTCCGTCGAGTCCGCGCTGTTCAGCTACCTCGCCGACCACCAGCACAAGCTGACGCCGTCGTTCGGCCGCTACCGGTGGGCCGACGAGGAGGTCCGCCGGCCCGGCCACGACCACCGGACCCGCCGGGCGCTGGCCGAAGCGGCCGCGATCGCCGAGGCCGGGCGCACCCCGGCCGTCCGCGAAAAGCTGGTCCGGGTGCTCCAGCGCGAACCCGCGATCGCCGAGCCGTGGCTGCGGGAGCTCGTCGGGCGTCTCACGTCGAAGGGGAGCACATGACCGCAGCGCACGACGACCAGGACCGGCGGTTCCGCCTGGACGTCCTCGCCATGATCGTCCAGGAGGAGTTGCTCGCGGCCGGGTTGCCGGTGCTGTCCGGCAACGATCCGACCGGCTCGGTCGGCGCCGTCGTGCACGCCGACGTGCCGGAGCTTCGCGGCGTGACGGTCGACTGGCAGGCCCACCGTCTCTTCTGGGACGCCAGCCAGGAGGCCTGGGCCGAGGATCCGCACCAGGAAGGCGCCGAATGCGCGGCGTTCGGCAAACTGGCGGTCGCGGTCGGCGAAGCGATGGCCGAGGCGATGCGGAAGATCCTCACCGCGGCCGGGTTCGAAGTCACCGACAGCGGCGACGACTACTCGCCGGACCAGCTGCTGGTGACCCGCTGCCTGGCCCGCTCGCCCTGGCAAGTGCGCCGCGAGGCCAAGTTCGAGCGGCAGCAGGAGTCGATGCGGGCGGCCTGGAACGCGCGGCACGCGGCCGAATGCCCGAACCACGGACCGGACAGCGACCGCTGAGCCTCAGGCCTCTTCTTCTTCCAGCATCTCCGGGGTGACCGCCGACTCGGTGTCCGGGATGTTCAGGTCCTTGGCCCGCTTGTCCGCCATTGCCAGCAGCCGCCGGATCCGGCCCGCCACCGCGTCCTTCGTCATCTGCGGGTCCGACAGCTGCCCCAGCTCTTCCAGGGACGCCTGGCGGTTGGACAGCCGGAGCCGGCCTGCGGCCAGGAGGTGGTCCGGGGCCGTGTCGCCGAGGATCTCCAGGGCGCGCTCCACCCGGGCCGCCGCCGCGACCGCCGCGCGGGCCGAGCGCCGGAGGTTCGCGTCGTCGAAGTTGGCCAGGCGGTTCGCCGTCGCGCGGACTTCGCGGCGCATCCGGCGCTCTTCCCACTGCAGGACGCTCGCGTGCGCGCCCAGCCGCGTCAGCAGCGCTCCGATCGCGTCGCCGTCGCGGACCACCACGCGGTCCGCTCCCCGGACCTCGCGGGACTTCGCCTGGATGCCCATCCGGCGGGCCGCGCCGACCAGGGCCAGCGCCGCTTCCGGGCCCGGGCAGGTCACCTCGAGCGAGGACGAGCGGCCCGGCTCGGTCAGGGAGCCGTGCGCGAGGAACGCGCCCCGCCACGCCGCTTCCGCGTCCGCCACGCCCCCGGACACCACGGCCGCCGGCAGGCCGCGCACCGGGCGGCCGCGCTGGTCGATCAGCCCGGTCTGGCGGGCCAGGCCCTCGCCGTCCTTCACCACGCGCACGACGTACCGGGTGCCCTTGCGCAGGCCGCCGCTGGCGGTGATCACGTGGACGTCCGAATGGTGGCCGTACAGCTCGTGGATCTCCTTGCGCAGCCGTCGCGCGACCGAGCCCGTGTCCAGCTCCGCCTCCACGACCACCCGGCCGGCCACGATGTGCAGCCCGCCGGCGAAGCGAAGCAGCGACGCGACCTCCGCCCGGCGCGGCCCGATCTTCGTGATCTCCAGCCGGCTCAGTTCGTCCTTCACCGCGGCGGTCATCGCCATTACTGCCCCTCCCTGCCTTTCGCTCCTCCCCCGTGCTCCCCGCCGAGACCGAGAGCCTCCCGCATGCACAACGCGAGCGCATCAGGATCATGCCGTCCCGGCACTTCGGGGTCGCCCACCGCCCCCAGGTGCGCCCGGCCGCCCAGCCGTTCGGCCGCGCGCCGGAGATTCGCCGGGTCGGGCACGGAATCGCGGTCCGCGATCACCGCGTCGACCCGCAGATCGGGCGCGTGCTCGAAGAGGACGTCGAGGTGCCGCTCCGGCGAGAATCCCGCGGTTTCCCCCGGCTGGGGGACAAGGTTGAGCACGAGCACCTTCGTCGCGGCCGTCCTCACGAGCGCGTCGTGCAGCCCCGGTACGAGCAGGTGCGGCAGCACGCTGGTGAACCACGAGCCGGGCCCGAGGAACACGACGTCGGCGTTCAGCACCGCCTGGACCGCTTCCTCGCACGCCAGCGGCGGGCGCCCGGCCCGGCCCGGCGAGCGCAGGCTGACCCGCCGCACCTGCCCCGGAGTGGTGGCCACCGCGACCTGGCCGCGGATCGTCCGCAGGGCCGTCGGGTCCTCGCTGTCGAGGCCGCTGACCTGCCCCTCGATCTCGAGCGGCTCCGGCGACATCGGCAGCACCCGGCCCGAGACGCCCATCAGCCGGCAGGCCTCGTCGAGCGCGGCGACCGGGTCGCCGAGCACCTCGAACAGCCCGGCCAGCAACAGGTTCCCCACCGCGTGCCCGGCCAGCGCGCCGTCGCCGCCGAAGCGGTGCTGGAAGACCTCGGCCCACAGCGTGCCGCCGTCCTCCGCGGCGAAGGCGGCGAACGCCTGCCGCAGGTCGCCCGGCGGCAGCAGCCCGAGCTCGCGCCGCAGCCGGCCGGACGATCCGCCGTCGTCGGCCACGGTCACGACCGCGGTGACGTCGGGGGTCACCCGCCGCACCGCGGACAACGTGGCGTGCAGTCCGTGGCCGCCCCCGAGGGCGACCGCGCGCACGTTATTCACGACCAAGGTCGCGGTGCACCACCTTCACGGCCATACCGTCCTCTTTGGACAGACGCTGGGCGAGCTCGACCGACAGCGCCACGCTGCGGTGCTTGCCGCCGGTGCAGCCGACGGCCAGCGTCAGGTACCGCTTGCCCTCGCGCTTGTAGCCGGCGCCGATCAGCCGCAGCAGCTGGTGGTAGCGGTCGAGGAACTCCTCGGCCCCCTCCTGCGAGAGGACGTAGTTGCGGACCTCGCCGTCGAGCCCGGTGTGCTCGCGCAGCTCCGGGATCCAGAACGGGTTGGGCAGGAACCGGACGTCCATCACCAGGTCGGCGTCCATCGGCAGGCCGTACTTGTAGCCGAAGGACAGCACGGTGACCCGGGTCTGGGTGCTCGCCTCGGACCCGAACGCGTCCTCGATCTTGGCCCGCAGGTCGTGCACCGACAGCGACGACGTGTCGAGCACCAGATCGGCCTCTTCGCGCAGCGGCTCCAACAGGGTCCGCTCCGCGGTGATGCCGTCGGCGAGCCGGCCGTCACCCTGCATCGGGTGGCCCCGGCGGACGGCCTCGAAGCGCCGCACCAGCACGGCGTCGGTCGCCTCCAGGAACAGGACCCGCGGCTTGTAGCCCCGGGCGTCGAGGTCCTTGATCACCGAGGCCAGGTCGTCGGTGAACGCGCGCGAGCGCACGTCCATCACGACCGCCACCTTCGTGATCGCGCCGCGCGCCTGCGCACCCAGCTCGACCATGGTGGCGATCAGCTCCGGGGGCAGGTTGTCGACGACGAACCAGCCCAGGTCCTCCAGGCACTTGGCCGCCGTGCTGCGGCCCGCCCCGGACAACCCGGACACGACCGCGACCTCCATGCCGGAGCCGCGGATCTCCTCTTGCGCACTCACTGTGTTTCCCTACTCCCCTGCTCCTGTGCCGTTGCTCGCGCCGGACTCCCCGGCCAGCGCGGCGACCACGGCCTCCGCGGTGCGCCTGCCGAAGCCGGGCACCGCCTCGATCTCTTCGACCCTGGCCTGCTTGAGCTTCTTCACCGAGCCGAAGTGCTTGATCAGCGCGGTGCGGCGAGCCTGCCCCAGCCCGGGCACACTGTCCAATTCGGACGTCTGCAGCCGCTTGGAGCGCTTCTCGCGGTGGTAGGCGATGGCGAACCGGTGGGCCTCGTCGCGGAGCCGCTGCAGCAGGTACAGCCCCTCCGACGTCCGGGGCAGGATCACCGGATCGGGGTCGGCGGGCAGCCAGACCTCTTCCAGCCGCTTGGCCAGCCCGACCACGGAGATGTCGGTGATGCCGAGCTCGGCCAGCACGTCGGCGGCCGCGGTGGCCTGCGGGCCCGCACCGTCGACGACCAGCAGGTTCGGCGGGTAGGCGAACTTCTTCGGCCGCCCGGTCTCCGGGTCGAGGCCCGGCGTGCTCGACTCCTCGGCGGTTTCCCTCAGATAGCGGTAGAACCGCCTGCGCACGACCTCGGCGATCGAAGCGACGTCGCCCTCGGTCGCCGCCTCCCGCAGCGCGAAACGGCGGTACTCGGACTTGCGCGCGAGCCCGTCTTCGAAGACGACCAGCGACGCGACGACGTCGCTGCCCTGGATGTGGCTGATGTCGATGCACTCGATGCGCAGCGGCGCGGTGTCGAGGCCGAGGAACTCCTGCAGTTCGGTGAGCGCGGCCGAGCGGGCCGTGAGGTCGCCGGCGCGGCGCAGCTTGTGCTGGGTGAACGCCTCGCCCGCGTTGCGCTGCACGGTCTCGGCCAGGGCCTTCTTGTCGCCGCGCTGCGGCACCCGCAGCTGGACCCGCGAGCCGCGCAGCCCGGTGAGCCACTCCGCGACCGCCTCGGCGTCCGCCGGCAGCTCCGGCACCAGGACCTCGCGCGGGACGACCGGGCCGGCGTCGACGTCGTCGCGGGCGTCGAGCTCGGCTTCGTCGCCGTAGAACTGGGTGAGGAAGTGGTCGACCAGCGCCGGGACGTCCATCTCCTCGGCCTTGTCGATGACCCAGCCGCGCTGGCCGCGGACCCGGCCGCCGCGCACGTGGAAGACCTGGACGGCGGCTTCGAGCTCGTCATGGGCGAACGCGACGACGTCGGCGTCCGTGCCGTCGCCGAGCACGACGGCCTGCTTCTCCATGGCGCGGCGCAGGGCGCCGAGGTCGTCGCGCAGCCGGGCCGCGCGCTCGAATTCCAGCTCCTCGGACGCGGCGGCCATCTCGGCTTCCAGGCGCTTGATCATGACGTCGGTCTTGCCGGCCAGGAAGTCGCAGAAGTCCTCGACGATGTCGCGGTGCTCGTCGGCCGAGACGCGGCCCACGCAGGGCGCCGAGCACTTGTCGATGTAGCCGAGCAGGCAGGGGCGGCCGATCTGGCCGTGCCGCCGGAACACCCCGGCCGAGCAGGTGCGCGCCGGGAAGACCCGCAGGAGCAGGTCGAGCGTCTCGCGGATGGCCCACGCGTGCGCGTACGGGCCGAAGTACCGGACGCCCTTCTTGCGCGCGCCGCGGTAGACGTGCAGGCGGGGGAACTCCTCGTTCAGCGTCACCGCGAGCACCGGGTAGCTCTTGTCGTCGCGGTAGCGGACGTTGAACCGCGGGTCGAACTCCTTGATCCAGTTGTACTCGAGCTGGAGGGCCTCGACCTCGGTGGTGACGACGGTCCATTCGACGCTCGCGGCCGTGGTGACCATCTGGCGCGTGCGCGGGTGCAGGCCGGAGAGGTCGGCGAAGTAGGAGTTCAGCCTGCTGCGGAGGCTTTTGGCCTTGCCGACGTAGATGACCCGCTTGGTCGCGTCACGGAACTTGTACACGCCAGGGGCATCCGGGATGCTCCCCGGCGAGGGACGGTAGGTGGTCGGGTCAGCCACTCCTCCAGACTATGGGGCGGCACCGACAGTTTTCGCACACCCCCGGGCTGCCCCATCGGAAGTAGGGTGTTCGTCCGTTTCCGACCTTCGTCGGTGTCCGCATCCGTGACGCGGTGGTTACTTTCCGACCGGCCGATCCGGTCCCCCTGTCGAAAGGATCACCGCCGTGACCTCTCTCCGTCTCCTCGGCGCCGCCTCCGCCGCGGCCGTCGCGCTGACCCTCGCCGGCGGCGCGGTCGCCTCCGCGGGCGTCCAGCCGAACATCGTCGGCGGCGGCACCGCCCCGACGGTCTCCTGGGGCGCCCAGGTGTACGTGAACACGCCCGGACGCGACTACCAGGGCTTCAACTGCTCCGGCACGGTCATCGCGTCCCGCTGGGTGCTGACCGCGGTGCACTGCCTCGACCAGGACAACTCGGGGATGTACGTCCGGGTCGGCAGCAACACGCTGCTCTCGGGCACGAAGATCGCCGTCGACGGCGAGTACGAATCCCCGAACGGCGACATCGCGCTGCTGCACCTGGCCTCGGCGACCGGCGCCGCGCCGATCTCGCTGGGCAGCTCGGACCCGGCGACCGGCAGCACGAACCAGATCTACGGCTGGGGCCGCACCACCCCGACCGGCCCGCCGGCGACGGCGCTGAAGACGGCGAACGTCCAGGTGACCGGCCGGTCCACGGACGCCTACGGCGGCCGCGCGATCCAGAGCGTCGGCGTCAACGGCTCGGCGTGGAAGGGCGACTCGGGCGGCCCCCAGGTCTCGGGCGGCGTGCAGGTGGGCGTGGCGTCGACGGTGCAGAACCAGAGCGGGTCGAACACGCGCGGCACGAACAACTACGCGAGCGTGGCGGCGAGCCGGTCCTGGATCCGGACGACCGCGGGCGTGTGAGTCCCCGGGGCGGCGCTCCGGCGCCGCCCCGGTTTTGTCGGTGGCGTGTGCGATGCTCGCAGGCATGCGGATCGCCACCTGGAACGTGAACTCCATCGTCCCCCGCCTGCCCCGGGTCCTGGGTTTCCTGGAGGAGACGGCACCGGACGTGCTGTGCCTGCAGGAGCTGAAGAACACGACGGAGGCGTTCCCGGCGGCCGAGATCGAGGCGCTGGGGTACGAGGTCGCGGCGTACGGGCTCGGGCGCTGGAACGGCGTCGGCATCGTGTCGCGGGTGGGGCTGACCGACGTCGTCCGTGGGCTGCCGGGCGAGCCGTCGTTCGAAGGTGCCGCGGAGGCGCGTGCGGTGGGCGCGACGTGCGGCGGCGTGCGGGTGTGGTCGGTGTACGTGCCCAACGGGCGCGAGCCGGACAGCCCGCACTACGCGTACAAGCTGGAGTGGCTTTCGTCGCTGCACTCGCTGGTCGCTGCGGAGATTGCGGCCGGGCCGTTCGCGGTGCTCGGGGACTTCAACGTGGCCCCGACGGACGCGGACGTCTGGGACATCACGCTGTTCGCGGAGTCGACCCACGTGACGAAGCCGGAGCGCGACGCCGTGGCCCGCCTGCGGGACCTGGGCCTGTCGGACGTCTTCCCGCGGCCGCTGAAGTACGACCACCCGTTCACGTACTGGGACTACCGGGCGGGGAACTTCCCCAACAACAAGGGCATGCGGATCGACCTGGTGTACGGGAACGAGGCGTTCACCGACGCCGTCACGGATTCCTATGTGGACCGGGACATGCGGAAGGGCAAGGGGCCGTCGGACCACGCGCCGATCGTGGTCGACCTGGACCTCTGACCCACCGGCCCCAAGCGCCCCAATGTGGCGTTGGTTGCGTCCAGCGCACCCAATGTGGCGGGGGGGGGGGGGAACTCCACCACAACCAACAAGATAGAGGATAGC
>NZ_JBSGBK010000029.1:0-91786 GCF_053601215.1 Amycolatopsis sp. NPDC004772 | reverse complement strand
CCCCACCAACCCCCCCCCCCCCCCCCCCCTCTCCTCCCCCTCGCGGCCCGCCGCGGCGCCCCCCCGCGCGGTGGGCCCGCCGGGGGGGGGGCCCGCCGGCGCGGGGGCCCCCCGCCCCGCGGCCGACCTGGCCGCGCTGGCCAGCGCGGGCGAGCTGGCCCTGCGGATCCGCGAGACCCTGGCCGAACACCGGCGGCGCGAGGCCCAGCTCACCGCGTTGTTCGAGACCGCGAGCGAGCTCGCCGCGCTGTCCGATCCGGACACCGTGCTGCGCTCGATCGTCCGGCGGGCGCGGGCGCTGCTCGGCGTCGACGTCTCCTACCTTTCGCTGAACGACGAGGCCGAGAACAAGACCTACGTCCGGGTCAGCGATGGGTCGGTGTCGGCCGAGTTCCAGCAGATCGTGCTGGGCATGGGGGAGGGCCTCGGCGGGCTGGTCGCGCAGACCGCGCGGCCGTACGCGACGTCGGACTACTTCAACGACGACCGGTTCAAGCACACGCGGCACATCGACTCCGGCGTCGAAGACGAGGGCCTGACCGCGATCCTCGGTGTCCCGCTGGCGATCGGCCCGAAGGTGCTGGGCGTGCTCTTCGCGTCCGACCGCGCCACCCGGGAGTTCTCCGCCGACGAGGTGGCGCTGCTGTCGTCGCTGGCCGACCACGCGGCGATCGCCCTGGACAGCGCGAACCTCCTCGACCAGACCCGCCGCGCGGTCGCGGAGCTCAACGAGGCCAACGCGACGATGGAACGGGCCGAGGACGCCCACGACCGGCTGACCGACCTGGTGCTGCGCGGGGGCGACCTGCCGGACGTCGCCGACGCGGTCGCGGCCGTGCTGCACGGGAGCCTCACGGTCTACGATGCCGACGGCACGCTCCTGGCGAGCTCGGCGACGCCGGTCGTCCTCGACCCGGACGCACTCGCCGCGGCGCGCACCACCGGGCGTGCGGTGTCCACAAAGGACAACTGGGTGTGCGCGGTGCAGGCGGGCCCGGAACTGCTCGGCAGCCTGGTGCTGGCCGGCCGCGCGGGGTTGAGCGACCCCGACCGGCGGCTGTTCGAACGCGCCGGCGTCGTGACGGCGCTGCTGCTGATGCTGCGGCGATCGGTGGTGCGCGCCGAGGACGAGGTTCGCGGCGAGCTGCTGACCGACCTGCTCACCGCACCCGGCCGCAACCCCCGGGCGCTGCTGGCGCGCGGCCGCCGGCTGGGCATCGACCTGTCGGCCCCGCACGCGGTCCTGGTCGCCCACGCGGACGGCGGCTCCCGCCGGCGCGTGGCGAGCGCGGCCGCCCGGCACGCGACGCTGGTCGGGGTGCACGCGGAGGAGGTCGTGCTGCTGGCGACCGGCGACCCCGACGAGCTGGCCCGCCGCATCGCGGCCGACCTCGGCTCGGCGACCGGCCGCCCGGTCACGGTCGGCGCGGCGGGCCCGGCGAGCGGGCCGTCGGCGATCGCGGAGGCCCACGCGGAGGCGGCCCGCTGCGTCCGGGCGCTGCTGGCCCTGGGCCGCAGTGGTGAAGGCGCGGCAATGGCGGGCCTCGGGTTCCTCGGCCAGCTCCTCGGCGACCGCGCGGACTTGGACGCGTTCGTCCGCCAGACGCTCGGGCCGGTCCTGGACTACGACGAGCGTCGCGGCACGGAGCTGGTCGCGACGCTGCGGGCGTATTTCGCGAACGGCGCGCAACTGGCGCGGACGAAGGACGTGCTGCACGTCCACGTGAACACGGTGGTGCAGCGGCTGGAGCGGGTGGCATCGCTGCTGGGGGAGGACTGGCAGGTGCCGGATCGGGCGCTGGAAATCCAGTTGGCCCTGCGCCTGCACCGGCTCGCCTCGCCGCGGTGACTACCCGGGCAGCAGCTCCGGGAACGTTCCGGGAAGCTGAGCCAGTTTGTCGGCCGAGCAGGTGATCCGGTAGTGGGCGGTGGTCCGCAGAGCCGCGCGGACTCGCTCGGGTCGCTGCTCGGCGGACTGTGTTCCCAGCGCCGTCATCGCCAACTGGACGAGACCGGGACCGTACGCCGCGGACAACCCGAAACCGGCGGCGGTGAACCACTCCGCGGTCGAGCCGCGGGCCACCGCGAGCACTCCGGGCCTGGCTGTCTTTTCGTAGCTCACCAGCAGTTTCGCGGCTGTCTGGCCCGAACATCGCGTTCCGCTCACCTCGGCGACCGACTGAACCGGGTACTGAGCTCTCGGTTCGCCGTCCTGGCGATCGGTGGTCCGGGACAACGGCCGGTCCGGCAACGGGCAGCCGGCCGGTGACCACCCGGCACGCACCGCCATGAGTGCCGGAAAGCCGATGGCGCGGAGCGGCTCGCCCGGCAGAAGCATGCATTGGTCGTTCGCCACGACCGTCAGGCCGGCCGCGGCGCAAACCCGGACGGCCGTCGTCTTTCCCGCTCCTCTCGTGCCGGTGATGAGAATGCCGTGTCCGCCGCTGTCCACTACGCCCGCGTGGCAGTTGACGCCGCCCAAACCCACCAAGGCGACCTTGAAGACGGCCCGAGCCACGGTGATCACGCGTAGTACGGTCGTCGTCGCGGTATCGCCGCGGTGGATCAGCACCCGCCGTCCGTCGAGACGCCGATATCCCGTTTCGGCGACATCTGTGGCGGCTTCTCGAGGTTCCACGATTTCCAGGCGAGGGCATCGGCTGGGGACGGTGTCCGCTTCCACCACCCAGTACGGCTCGACGAGAGCGGACAGCAGCGGCCGCTCCTCGGCTTGCAGTCCTTGGACCTCGACGGCCGGGGAGTCCGATTCCGCCAAGGCGGCGATGCGCAGGCGACTACCCATGGCTACAGGGAAACGCAGTCACCGTCCGCGGGCACCCGGACACCCGGCCATTCGCGTTCGCGGACCTGATCGCTCAGGTGTGTCGCAATGATCCGGGTGTCCGGATACTGTCCGGCGAGCTCCACCAGATCCGACATGCCCATATGGCCGCCGCGAGGCTCCGCGAACGAGCCGTCGAGTACGGCGGTGGCCGCTCCGGAGACGATGTGGTGGACGCCTTCGCACAATTCCGAGTCGCCGGAAAAGCCGGCCGCCACAACGTCGTCCCGGACGAGGTAGCCGAAGGCAGGCGCGATGGAATGAACGACGGGTACGGCTTGGACGGTATATCTGTCCACCTTCAGTTCGCCGCCTTCGTCCGGCCACTCGTGGAAGACGACCCGGGAGTTCTCCCGCACCTTGGCCCATGATTCCGGATAGGCCATTCCGAAGAGCGTTTCGACACGTTCTTCGAGGCCGTTCGGGCCCGCCAGGTGGAAGTCCTGCTCCTGCACCTGCCGCAAGCCCAGTTCGAGAAGGAGGAAGACGACGTCGAAGTAGTGGTCCGCGTGGAAGTGGCTGATCAGGCACCCGCGGAGTGATCCGGGGCGCACCGAGCATCGGCGGATGGCTTTCACGGATCCGTTCGGGACGTCGACGAGGAGCCGATCGTCGATCAACGTGCACGCGCTGAGGTGCGGCGTGAGAATTGAACCGGTTCCGACCAGGCGCAGCTTCATTCGCGGGGCAGCCTTCCGATAGCGATCACGGGAAGAAGATGAAGAACACTTGTTGTACCGCGAGTGTGGCGACGAACATGCCGACCGCCGCGGTGAGCCACCGGTGGGCCTTTCCCAGGGCGTCATACCTCGAGCGCAGGTTGCGGGAGAGTTCGACGGCTTGGACGGCCAGTTCGTGAACGTACTGCTCTTCGGTGAGTTCGACGAACTTGCTGTGGGCCTCGTCGGGCTGCAGGTCGACGAAAGTCCCGAAGAACAGGATGTGCTTGCGGCTTCGCTTCGACCTTGTGCGCTTCGACAACTTCTTGATCACGTTGAGGTCTTCGATCAGGGCCAGCGCGGCACAGATCAACGCGGCAAGACCGAGCAGGCGCACCGGAACGCGAGTGGCCGGGCTGACCAGGAAGATCTGGATCACCAGGACGATGACGCCGGACGCGGCCGTGGCGCAGATCGTCGACTTGGTCGTCAGCTGGTTTCGGCGGTGCTCGAAGGTCTGGAGTACCAGCTGCCCCACTTGCACCGGCAGCGCTTCCGGAGCCGCCGGCTGTTCGGCCGGAAGCTCCGGCTGACGCCGCTTGAACAACACCACGTCACCCACTCGTTCGATCACCGCCGCGGCCCGCCGGCGACCACGAGCTCCGCCAGCAGGACCTCCACCAGGTCCGCCACCCTTCGTGCACTTGAGCACCACTCGTCGTCCGTCCGGTCGGCGAGTACTGCTCGTGTGTCCGGTGAGCCCTTGGCGACGCGGTAGCGTACCAAGGCCTTCAAACAGACACTCAACAGGAAGACGGGCCGGGATGCCACCCGGCCCCGACTTGCGAAATCCCGCTCGATTCGCTCGATCACGCCGGCCAACCCGAGCGCCAGCGCGTCCGCGTAGAGGGATGCCAGCTCGGTGAAGCCGGGTGCGCTGCGCGCTCTCGGCTCTGAAAAAACCGGGTCGATCAGGACCACCCGTTCGGGCAGGACGAAGATGTTTGCGGCATGCAAATCGCCGTGGACGACCGGCCGCCAGCCGGCGCCGGACAGCGTCGACAGCAGCCGGCGACTGACGTCCAGGAGGCGGTCGGCAAGCGCGGCGAGCGTATCCCCGCGAAGGAGTGCTGCCTGCTTGCCGAGGTTCTCGACCAGTGCGACGCAGGAAAGCTCGGCCGGGAGTGGTACTGCGTTCGAAATCGCCTGCAAGTACGCAACACGGGCGATGACGCGGTCGAGCTGGGCGAGGTCGAACGGGCCGGCGTCGAACAGGTCCAGCAACCGCCTCTCGCCGGGAAGCCGTTCCATGGCCAAGATCGCCCGGTCGGCCGAAGCCAGGTCGGCCACGTGGTACCGGCATTCGAGGCCACCGTATCGAGCGAGCCAATCGTGCCGGCGTCGGCTTCGTTCCAGCGGTTCGCGGGTGAACATCTTGAAGACGCGGGTTCCGGTGAACGCCAGCACGCTCGCGGACCGGTCGACGAGTCTCTCGACGTGCTCGCCCGACAGAGCGGTCACGTGTTCCTCGAAGGCGGCCCGCAGGTCCTCAGCCATGGAGATACGCCCTGGATTGGGCTTCGAACAGGCGGGAGGCGATGCCGGCCAAGTCGGCCGGGTGGAAGACGCTGCCGCGCCGGACGATCCCGGTCGGCTCGCCGCTGAAGAACTCGCCGTTGCCCTTGACGATGCACAGCGTGGTGTCGGACACGGTCTTCAGCTCGCGGACGTCGATGCCGAGTTCCTTGCCCACGGCCACTTCCTCCGCCAGCACAGCTTCGACGATGTCGGCCGGCACGCTCAGTTTGTCCCAGGTGACCTTGGCCTGACCACGCCGGACGAGGCGCTGCAACCGCACGTGGTGCACCCCCATCGCGGCGAGCCAGCGCACGGTGCGGTCGACCGATTCCAGGTTGCGTGCCGTGATGAGCACGCTCACCCGCACCCGGGCGCCGGTTTCGACCAGGCCGAGCAGGTTGTCCACCAGCACGTCGTGCGGGACGCCCGGCCGGCACCGGCGGAAGACATCGGCGTCGACGGAGTCGAAGGACAGGTCGAACCAGTCGAAGGCCGCGGACAGGGCGGGGATGTCCATGGGGAACATGCCGCTCGTCCGAAGCAGTGCGCCTGCGCCGTGTTCCCTGACGAGCAGGCCGAGTTCACGCAGGTCCTCCCGCAGCAGTGGTTCGCCGCCGCCGAACCCGAATCGCGCGGTGCCGTGCTCGAGGAGTGCTTCGACGACGGCCTTGAGCGAGCTCGTCGGCCAGTCCCGATCATGCTCTTCGATGAGGCAATACGGGCACTTGCCGGGGCACCGGTTCGTGGGTTCGAAGCACACACTGAGCAACCGCGGCCGGACGTCGCCGCCGAGAACCACCCGATCCAGGTCCGGGAGATACCTCAGCCGAAGCTGTTCGCTCTCGCCGGCACACACGTTGCCCCTCATGCGCTTCTCCGTCCCGGGCGAGCTCGAAGGTGAGCCATGCTATCCGGCGCGAGAGCGGGGAAGCCAGGATCGGCCGGACGAAGTCCGGGATATGTCAGGGAATTGGCCGGGAATTGGCAGGAGGCCACCGAGTATTGGGGCGGGGAGACCGGGGCTGCCCATACAGCCTGAGCAGCCCCGGAGCGTCAGCACTGGCCGTCGGCGAGTACCCAGTAGCCCGGGGACGTCTCCCGCAGGGCGTGGATCGTGAAGGTGTTCCACAGGCCCATGGCCTGGTTCGAACCGTTCGCGTACGTCTGGCCGCCGCTCTGGTGCGCGCGGCCCGCCTGCGTGTGGGCGTAGTTGCTGGCGCTCACACACGTTCCCGGCTGAGCGGTGGTGGTGGTGGTCGACGTCGTGGGCGGCGGGGTGCCCGATCCGTTGTCCAGCCCGAAGAACACACCCGTGTAGTAACTGGAACAGATCCCGGCCAGGAAGTACGCGCCGGTGCTGCCGCACTGGGCCGGGCCGGTTCCCGGGTCGACCGCGGTGCCGTGGCCCATTCCCGCGATCGAGTACAGCTGCACCTTGTCCGCGTACGTCGTCAGCGTCGTGCCGCCCGGCAGGGACTGCGTGCTCGTCGGCGTCTGCGCGACACCGTGCACCGCCGTCCACTGGTCGCGCAATTCGGTGCCGTTGACCGGGGCGACCGTGTAGTCGCCCGTGCCCTGCCAGATCGCGACGCGCGGCCACGGCCCGCCGTAACCCGGGTACTGCGCCTTGACCTTCGCCGCCCACTGGGCCGGGGTCAGGTGCTGGTCGTTCTGCTGGCAGCTCGACGTCTGCGTGATGCTGGTGGCGCACTGCGCGGGCAAACCCGCGTTGATCCCACCTCCGGCGAAGACGTCCGGATACGCGGCCAGCAGGTCGGCCGCCATCCCGCCGCCGGCCGACAAGCCGGTGACGAAGACGCGCGCGGTGTCCGAGCCGTGGTCGGCGACCGCCTTGTCCACCATGGACTTGATCGACGCCGCTTCGCCCTTTCCGCGCGTGTCGTCGGCCGGGTCGAACCAGGTGAAGCACTTCAGCGAGTTGTTCGCCGTGGACGTCTGCGGGAACACGACCTCGAACCGCCAGCGGTCGGCCAGCTCCGGCCAGCCCGAATGGGCGTGGTAGTCCGCGGCGCTCTGCGTGCAGCCGTGCAGGGCGACGACCACCGGACGGCCGGTCCCGAGGCCGGCGGGGGTGTAGGTGTACATCGCCAGGTTGCCGGGATTGGCGCCGAAGTTCGGCACCTGGACCAGGGACGACGGCGGCGGGTCGGCGGCGGCCACCCCGACGGTGGCGAGCGCGGCGGCGGTGATCGCGGCGAGGCCGGCGAAAGCGAGCTTGCGCATGGTGGGCTCCTTCTCGTCGTTGAGAGGGTCCCCAGCGACGCTAAGGCGGCCCCGCGGTTCGGACCATGTGTCCGCCCACCACATCGGCTCGCCGATTCATGGTGACCGGCGGGATGGCTCGCGGCCGCGGCACGCGCTTGGCTGGGGACCTCGAAGACCGGAGGTGAACCGTGCGGGGTTGGCTGGTTTGGGTTCTGGCGGGCGCGCTCGCGGTGGCGCTGCCCGCGCCGGCGTCGGCTTCGGCCGGGCGGCGCTGCTCGGCCACCGTGCCGGGCGCGCAACAGCAGGTCGCCGCCTGCCTGGACGACCTGACGACGACCGGCACGCTCGCGTCCGGGCACACCGTCGAGGCGGACTGGGCCGGGCTGACGTCGGCGGGGCTGCCGACCTTCGGCGCGGTACCCGGCGTGCAGGTCGACGGCTACTTCCCGGACACCTCCACGGCGAATACCAACCACGGCTGGAACCACGACGCCCAGTTCGTGCTCCGGCTGCCGGACCGGTGGAACGGCGGCCTGGTCGTCTCCGGCTCGCCCGGCGTCCGCCGCCAGTACGCGAACGACCGCGCGATCGGCGACCAGGCGCTGGCGGAAGGGTACGCGTTCGCCGCGACCGACAAGGGCAACACCGGCGCCGCGTTCTTCACCGACGGCGCCCGGCCGGGGGACGCGCTGGCCGAGTGGAACTCGCGCGTCACGCAGCTGACGCTGGCCGCCCGCGCCGCCGCGGCCCGGCACTACGGCCGTCCGGTGACGAAGACCCTCGCGGCCGGGCTGTCCAACGGCGGCTACCTCGTGCGGTGGCAGCTGGAGAACCGGCCGTGGCTCTACGACGGCGGCGTCGACTGGGAAGGGACGCTGTGGCGGGCCGACGGGCCGAACCTGCTCACGTTCCTGCCGCCGGCCCTGCGCGCGTACCCGGCCTACGCGGCGGGATCGGCAGCGGCCCACCAGTCCATTTTGGACGCCGGATTCGCACCGGGGTCGGAGTTCCTGTGGGACTACCACTACCGCGTCTACTGGGACCTGACCCAGCGGATCTACCGCGAAGAGGTCGACCCCTCGTTCGACGGCCCGCTCGAGGCCGGTACCCCGTTCTGCGCCTTGGGAACGCCGTCGTGCGACGCCGGCTACGCGTATGCGTCCCGGCCGCGGTCCGTGGCCCGGGCGGTCGAGCGGATCTCGCTGACCGGCCGGATCGGCAAGCCGCTGCTGACCCTGCACGGAACGCTCGACACGCTGCTGCCGATCACCCGCGACTCCGACGTCTACGACCGGATGATCCGCGATTCCGGGCGCGGGGCGCTGCACCGGTACTACCGGATCGAGGGCGGCAACCACGTCGACGGGCTGGTCGACGCCTACCCGGACCGGCTGCGCCCGCTGGGCCCGTGCTTCCGGACGGCGTTCGACGCCCTCGGCGGCTGGCTGCGCGGCGTGCGCCCGCCGGCCTCGGCGACGATCGCCCGCCCCGCCGACGCGACCCCGGCGGAGCTGGCGACGGCGTGCGACCTGGTCAGCCGCCCTCGATGATCACCGGCGCCGGCTTGCCGCCGATGCCGTCGGCGGACGCGGAGATCCAGTCGCGGCCGGGGATGGTGTAGGCGACCAGGAC
This sequence comes from Amycolatopsis sp. NPDC004772, assembly GCF_053601215.1. Classification (NCBI taxonomy): domain Bacteria; kingdom Bacillati; phylum Actinomycetota; class Actinomycetes; order Pseudonocardiales; family Pseudonocardiaceae; genus Amycolatopsis; species Amycolatopsis sp. NPDC004772. The sequence continues at coordinate 82,849 of NZ_JBSGBK010000029.1, read as the reverse complement.
CGGCCGCTTGTCCGCGACATCGGCGACATCGGCGGCGTCGGTGCAGGAGCCGGCCGCCGCGCGGATGTCCCCGCTCCAGGTTGCCGAACCAGCGCGCGCCGGGCTCGCATTTCCGCTGTTTGCGGCGGCGGTGGACACGAATCGTGCAAAAATGCGGTGAACCGGATCGAACCCGCGTCCGTACTACTGGGTGAGGGGCGCGGTCTACCTGCCGCGGAACCACGCCGAGCTGCAGTTTTACCGTCCGGACGGCCGACCCCGTTCGGCCGCTTGCGGGAGCGTCGACCGTCATTCATGATGGGCTGCGGGGTCCGCGAAAATTCGTCGAAGTCGAATATCCAGGTGTCGGCCATGCTGCGGAAGAACCGTCCGTCCGGAAGTGAACGTCATGCTCCTACCTGTGCCCGGGGCCGCCTGATGGCCGTCGACCTGCCGGGCCTCGCGATCGTCGCCGGGCTGCTGCTGCCGGCCTTCGCCGCGGCGGCCTGGGCGATCAGCCTGGAACGCCTGCGGCCGGGCCGTCCCCCGGCCGCCGACCCCGAGCCGGACTTCACCGTGGCCGGGATCCAGTCACGGCTGCGGCGCGAGCACGCCACCCGGCGGCTGGCCGAAGCGGGCACGGTGGCCCTGCCGACGCTGCCGATCCCCGCGCAGACCCGCCGCGAACCCGCGCTGACCCGGCTGCCGTCCCGCGTGGCCGGCATCCTCCCGCCCCCGGCGACCGCGGGGGCCCCGGCGCCGCGGTTCGCCTTCGCGCCCCCGGACACGGACCTGATGCGCCGCATCCTCGACGGGCTGCGCAAACTGGACTGACCGTGGCCGCACCCGGAAGGCACCGGCGATCACGGTCCCAGCGCCGCCGGTGACTCGGCGTCCGGGATGAGCAGCCGGGGCGCGCCCGAGCCGTCGGCGGGGACCGACCAGACGTCCGCGTGGCCCGGGCCGCGGGGCAGGCCGTAGCCGATCGCGTGGTCGTCGAGCCAGGCCGGTTGGTCGTCGATGCTGCGGGTCTCGGCCAGCGGCGTCACCTCGGAGGCCGCGAGGTCCAGCACCGACAGCCGCCAGCCGTGGGCCGGGTCACCGTCCACTGCGGACTTGAACGCCACCCGCGTCCCATCGGGGGACAGCGACGGGCACTCGACGTTTTCACGCAGCGTGCGGATCGTGTGCGCGGCGAAGTCGCCCGCGACCAGGTAGCGGTGGCCGGCCGTCGACATCGTCGCGTAGAAGTGGCGGTCGTCGCGGGTGAACGTGACGCCCCAGAAGTTGAGGTCGGCCGCCTGGTACGGCTCGCCGTCGAGGGTCACCGCGTAGTCTTCTAGGGTGCCCGCGAGGTCGCCGGTCGCCGTGTCGAGGATGCCGGCGCGGGTGGAGAACATCCCGCCGTTGTAGGAGTCGCCGGTGACGAACACCGTCCACGCGAGCATCCGGCCGCTCGCCGACACCCGCGCCCGGTTCGGCAGCCCGACCAGCGGGATCTCGCGCTGCACCGCCAGCCCCCGATCGAGGACCGCGAGCTGGTAGGTGGTCAGGTCGCCGTCCTGGCGCAGGCAGAGCCCGGTGCCGCCGGCGGCATACACCCGCGCGCACGACAGCGGCGACACCGTCCGCGGGCCGCCGGGATCGGTGGCGGACACCGTGGCGACGTGCCCGCGGTCGGCGTCGGCGGTGCTGCGGAACAGCAGCCGCGGACCGGGGGCGAGGCTGACCGCGCCGGTCGCGGTGACGTCGTGGCCGCGCGCGCTCGCGAACCCGACGTACGCGACCGCGGCCCCGGCGAGCACGAGCACGCCGACTACCGCGATGAGGATCCGCGTCTTCACGCCTTCACCTTCCGCAGTACCGCGAAGGTCGCGGCGATCGCGACCACCGCCCCGCCCGCCGCGACGGCGATCGCGCGATCGGCGCCCCAGAACTGCCAGGCGAGTCCGAACAGGACGGACGAGGCGAAGTACGCCAGCGCCTGCGCGGTCTGGACCAGTGAGATCCCCGTGGTGCGCAACGACTCCGGCAGCAGCGGACCGGCGAGGGCCATGAGGACGCCGTCGGTCGCCGCGTAGAACACGCCGTACAACGCGAGCGACAGCGCGAACAGCGGCCAGCCGGACACCGGACCGGCCAGCAGCAGGTAGACCAGCGCGAGCGCGCCGTACCCGCCGAGCACCACCGGCAGCCGCCCGACCCGGTCGGCGAGCGCGCCCAGCGGCGCGGCGAGCAGCAGGTAGCTGAGGTTCGTGCCGACGGCGAGCAGCGGGAACCAGCCGGTGGCGATGTCCTCTTTGTGCTGCAGCAGCAGGTAGACGAACCCGTCGCCGACCGTGGCCAGCCCGAGCACGCACGCGGCCACCAGCAGCCGCCGCACGCCGCGGCCGCGCAGCAACGCGGCCGCCGCCCGCGGCGAGACCGGCGTCGCGGTGGCGTTCGGCGTCCGGCGGTCGCGGACGAACAGCACCAGCAGCAGCACGCCGATCGCGGCGATGCAGAAGCTGACGACGAACACGGCGTCGAACGCCTCGGGGTCGGCCGCGCCGACGGCCGCCAGCACGCCGAGCGCGACCAGCGGCCCGGCGAACGCGCCCATGCTGTCCATCGCGCGGTGCACGCCGAACGCCCGCCCGAGCAGCGGTTCCGGGGCCGACAGTGTGATCAGCGCGTCCCGCGGGGCGGTCCGCAGGCCCTTGCCGGTGCGGTCGAGCGTGATCACCGCGCCGATCGCCGTCGCCGACGACCCGGCCACGAGCAGGCCGAGCTTCATCACCGCGGACAGCGCGTAGCCGGCGCCGGCCACGACCTTGCGCCGCCGGACCCGGTCGGCGACGTACCCGCCGACGATCCGCAGCAGCGCCGTCGCGCCGGTGTAGAGGCCGTCGACCAGGCCGTACGCGGCGGGGCTCAGGTGCAGGCCGAGGACCAGGTACACCGGCAGGACCGCGGTGACCATCTCGGAGGAGACGTCGGTGACGAGGCTGACCGCACCCAGCGCGAAGACGTTCGCGCCGACCGCCGAGAGCTTGCGCCGGGACACCGCCCCGGCGTGCTCCCGGCGACCGATCGTGGACAGGTACACGCGGTTACTGCCAGACGTCGAGGATCGGCGACTTGCTCGCGGCGTTGCCGATGCCGGGCAGGCCGTAGGCCGCCTCGATGGTGCGCAGCACGGTGTAGTGGCTGATGGATTCGCTGTAGCTGCCGACCTTCACGTTGGCGCCGGTGAACGTCGTGAAGATCTGGTTGACCGACGTGCCGCTGTCCTCGTCGAAGGTGGTGATCAGCAGGCTGTTGTGCGTCTTGGCCCACTGGGCGTAGGCGTCGAGGTTCTTCTTCAGCCAGGTGTCGCCGGTGCCGACGCTGCAGTCGTGCATGTCGGAACACATGTCAGGGGTCACGAAGGCGACGGTCGGCAGCTGGGTGAAGTCCGACGGGAAGCCCGAGAACCGGAGGTTGCTCGCGGCGGGGACGTTGGAGAAGTCGACCCAGCTATTGTGCTTGCGGCGGTAGGTGCCGCTGGAGCAGCCGGTGTAGCCGTCCGAAGGCATGGCTTCGGAGTAGCCCTTGAAGGTCTTGCCCGCGTCGATCAGCTGACGGCCGAGGTTGGCCTTCGCGCCGAGGTTGGCCGGGCAGCTGTCGTCGGTGACGCCCTGCGTCGCTCCGGAGAAGAGGGCGACGTAGTTGGGCTGGCTCGGGTGGGTGATCGCGAAGGAGTTCGTGAACTTCGCGCTCTGCGAGGCGAGGGTGTTGAAGTAGGGCGCGCTGGAACTGCCGTTGATCGAGGAGTACTTCTTGTTCTCGAACATGACGAGGACGATGTGGTCGAACGCCGGCACGGCCGCGGCGGCCGGCCGGACGGCGGCCGGCTCGCCGGATCCGGTGCCGGCGGCGGTGACCGCTCCGGCGGTGACCAGGGCGGCCGCGGCGAACGCGGCGAAGATCCGCTTGCGGATCATGGGTCCTCCAGCACTGAGGGGGTGGGCGCCTCATGGTGCCCACGGCAGGGGACCGGTTCGTGAGGTGCTGTGGTCCGGTTCGTGAACACCAGGAAACCTCCGGCGGACAACGGAAAGAGTGGGTGAATGGCTTTCCGGTGTCAACCGCCTTTGGTTGGTGCGCCAGGGCTTTGACAGGTCGTTCCCAGCTCGTTCAAAGGAACGGCGCCGACACTCGGTGCCATGGAACCCACCACCCCGGCCGGACCCGCCCGCCGCGAGCAGGGACGCCGCAAGGCCGCGCTGGCCACGGCGGCCGCCGCGGTACTGGGCGCGGCCGCCGCAGGCGCCATCGGCTTCGGCCTCTCGACGGCTTCGGCCACGACCTCGGATTCGACCTCCACCTCGGATTCCACCGGCTCGACCGGCTCCCAGGACCAGCTCCAGGCGCCTGACAGCGGCTTGAGCAGCGGATCCGGCCACGCGCACACCGGTTCGGGGGCGTCATGACGACGGCGTTCCCGGCCCTGGGCACGACGGCCGAGTTGATCGTCACCGATCCCACCCGGCTGGGGGAGGCGGTCGCCCTGTTGCGCGAAGAACTGGCGGCGCTCGATCTGGCGTGCAGCCGGTTCCGGCCGGACTCGGAGATCTCGCGGCTGCACGAGGTGGCCGGGCGGGAGGTCCGCGTGGGGCCGCTGCTGGCGGAGGCGCTGGAGGTGGCGTTGCGCGCGGCGCGGTTGACCGACGGACTGGTCGACCCGACGGTGGGGGCGGCGGTGTGCGCGCTGGGCTACGACCGCGACTTCGCTTCGATTGCCGCTGACCGGAACACCGCGACACCGGCGGCTCCCGCGCCCGGCTGGCACCGGATCCTCTTCGACCCCGCCCGGCGGCTCGTCGTCCTCCCGCGGGGCGTGCACCTCGACCTCGGTGCGACCGCCAAGGCCTTCGCCGCCGACCGGGCCGCCCGGCGGATCCACACCACCACCGGCTGCGGAACGCTGGTGAACCTCGGCGGCGACCTGCGCGCCGCCGGGCCCCCGCCCGACGGCGGCTGGCAGATCGCGCTCGGCGACGACCACGCGGACGCCGTCACCCGGCCGGCCGGCACCGTCGCCCTCCACCGTGACGGCGCGCTCGCCACCTCGGGCACCACCCGGCGGCGCTGGCGCCACGGCGGCCGGACCGTGCACCACATCGTCGACCCGCGCACCGGCGACATGCCCGAAGCGCGCTGGCGCACCGTCACCGTCGCCGCGAAGTCCACTGTGGACGCCAACACCGCGAGCACGGCGGCGATCGTCCTCGGCGGCGCCGCACCCGGCTGGCTCGAGCGGCGGAACCTCCCCGCGCGGCTGGCCGGCGTCGACGGCGACGTCGTCACGACCCCCGGCTGGCCCGCGGAACGGGCGGCGGCATGAGCTCCGCGGTGTGGTACTTCAGCCGCGCGACCGGGCTCGTCTCGCTCGTGCTCTTCACCGGCGTCGTCGTCCTCGGCGCGCTCGGCGCCGGCCGGTTCGCCACGCGCGAATGGCCGCGGTTCGCCGTCGCCGCCGTACACCGGAACCTGGCGCTGACCAGCCTGGCGTTCCTCGCGGCGCACATCGCGTCGGCCATCCTCGACGGCTACGTCTCGCTCGGCTGGCTCGACGTCGTCGTTCCGTTCGGCGCGGGTTACCAGCCGCTGTGGGTCGGGCTCGGCGCCGTCGCGATCGACCTGCTGCTCGCGATCGTCGTCACCAGCCTGCTGCGCGCCCGGTTGCCGGCGCGGGCCTGGCGGGCCGTGCACTGGCTGGCCTACCTGTGCTGGCCCGTCGCGCTGGTGGACGGGTTCGGCATGGCCGAAGCCGACGCCGCCTACGGCTGGATCGTCGCGCTCGACGTCCTGTGCGTGCTGGCCGTGCTCGCTTCGGCCGGCTACCGCGCGACCCACGCCCGCAAGTTCGCTGCCCTGGGAGGCACCCGATGAGCATCCTGCCCCCGCACCGGCTCGACCTGGCCGGCCACCGGCGCCGCAACGGCGTCGTGCCGTGGGTCGCCTACCACGGCGACGACGGCCGCGACCGGCTGATCGCCGCCGTCGAAGCGGCGGACCTGCGCGGCCGCGGCGGCGCGGGCTTCCCGACGGCGGTGAAGCTGCGCGCGGCCCGGTCGAACCGCTCGGTCGTCGTCGCGAACGGGTGCGAAGGCGACCCGCTCAGCCGCAAAGACGTTGTGCTGCTCACGCTTTCGCCGCACCTCGTGCTCGACGGCCTGCAGCTCGCCGCCCACGCGACCGGCGCCGTCGAGGCCGTGCTCTGCGTGCACGCGGGCAGCCCGGCGCTGCCGAGCGTCGCCGCGGCGCTCGCCGAACGCGAAGACCGGGTGCCGGTGCGGGTCGCGGAGGTCCCGCGCCGCTACGTCGCCAGCGAAGAGACCGCGCTCGTCCGGTACTTGACGTCGGGGGACGCGCGGCCGCTGGGAAAGCGGCCCCGGCCCGCCGAACGCGGCGTGCGCGAGCGGCCCACCCTGGTGTCCAATGTGGAGACACTGGCGCAGCTGGCATCGGTGGTCCTGCTGGGGCCGCACCACTATCGCGCGTCCCGCACCGAGCTCGTCACGGTGACCGGCGCGGTCCGGCGGCCCGGCGTCGTGGAGGTGGCCGAGGGGACGTCCCTGGCCGGCGTGCTGGCCGCGGTGGGCGGCGAAGCGGAGCCGGTGCAGGCGGTGCTCGCCGGCGGAACGTGGACCGCGGACCTCGGCGCCGGCCTGTCCGGGATCGCCGCGGTCTACGCCCTCCCGGCGCGTGACTGCGGGCTGGAGTACACGGCGAAGCTGCTGGCGTTCCTGGCGGCGGAGTCGGCCCGCCAGTGCGGGCCGTGTACGTTCGGTCTGCCGTCGATCGCGGCGGACTTCGCGGAACTGGTCCGCGGCGGCCCGGCGACGGCCCGGCTGGCCCGCCGCCTCCCGTTGCTGACCGGCCGCGGCGCGTGCGCCCACCCGGACGGCGCGGCGCGGCTCGCGGCGAGCGCGTTGGCGATCTTCGACGCCGATGTCCGCACGCACCAGGCCGGCGGCCGGTGCCGGATCCCGGCGGGTGTCGCATGAAGGTGACAGTGGACCCGATCGGGTGCAGCGCGCACGGGTTGTGCGCGGACCTCCTGCCGGAACTGGTGCGCCTCGACGAGTGGGGCTATCCGGTGGTGGCGCCGGGCCCGGTACCGGCGGAACTGGTGGCCGAGGCCCGGCGCGCGGCCGCGGCGTGCCCGGCGCTGGCGTTGCGGCTGCGGAAGGACCGAGAGACGCGATAATCCGTTCGTGCCGCCGTCTGCGAGCCGTTAGCCTCCGGCACCATGGACGGCAAGCTCATCGACCGGGTCCGCGGGGCCCGGCGGGTCGCCGCGCTGACCGGCGCGGGCATCTCCACCGCGTCCGGGATTCCCGACTACCGCGGCCCCGAAGGCGTCTGGACGCGCACGCCGAGCGCCGTGACCGCCTTCACCCTCGAGAACTTCATGGCCGACGCCGGCGTGCGCCGCGAATTCTGGCGCACGTACCGGGGACACGCCGCGTGGCGCGCCGAGCCGAACGCCGCCCACCGCGCGCTGGCGGAACTCGACAGCGCGGGCGTCGCCGTCCGGGTGCTCACGCAGAACGTCGACGGCCTGCACCAGCGGGCCGGGCTCGCCGAGCGCAAGGTTCTCGAGCTGCACGGCAGCATGCGCACCACGCGGTGCACCGGCTGCGCGGCCGGGTTCCCGACCGCCGATGTCCTCGAAGCGGGTGACGACGACCCGTCGTGCCCGCACTGCGGCGGCATCCTCAAGCCCGACGTCGTCCTTTTCGGACAGGTGCTCGACGGCGAAGTCCTCGGGCACGCGCGGAACATCGCGGCGGCGAGCGGGCTGTTCTTCGCGATCGGCAGCACGTTGCAGGTGGAGCCGGCGGCGTCGCTGTGCACGGTCGCCGTGCGGGCCGGGGCGGCGCTGGTCGTCGTCAACCGCGACCCGACGCCGTACGACGACGATGCCGCGTTCGTGCTGCGGGACGACATCGAGGCCGTCGTCCCGCAGCTCTGCGAGGTGGTGCGGCCGTGATCCGCGAAGCCCGCGCCGAGGACTGGCCCGCGATCTGGCCGATCATCCACGACGTCGTCACCGAGCGGCAGACGTTCCCGTACGACCCGGCGATGACCGAGCGCGACGCCCGGGAGATGTGGCTGCGCGACCCGCCGGCCCGCGTGGTCGTCGCCCTCGACGGCGACCGGGTGACCGGCACGGCGAACATGTACGCCAACCGGCCGGGGCCGGGCAGCCACGTCGCCTCCGGCAGCCTGATGGTGGCGAAGGACGCACGCGGCACGGGTGTCGGACGGGCGCTCACCACGGACCTGATCGCTTGGGCCCGGCGGAGCGGGTTCGCGGCGATCCAGTTCAACGCGGTCGTCGACGTGAACGTGGCCGCGGTCCGGCTGTACGAGAGCTTGGGGTTCGTGACGCTCGGAACGGCGCCCGGAGCCTTCCGCCACCCGGTCGCCGGGGACGTCGGGCTCCGCATCATGTGGCTGGACCTGCGGTGACCCTGCCGCCGAACCGCCAGGTGTGCACCTCGATGGCGGCGTACCGGTCCTCGGTGAGGACGGTGCGGGCCGCGGCGGGGGCGGCCGCTCTGACCAGCGCGGCGGTGCCGAGCCAGGTGACGCCGTCGTCGGACAGGAGCGGTCCGTAGGCGATGAGGTCGGGCCCGTTCGGGCGCTCGGTGTCGGCGGGTGGGCCTTCGGCGAGGCCGAGGACCAGGTAGCCGGACGGCTCGCCGGGCGACTCCCACATGGTGGTGCCCAGCGTGTTGCGCCACCGGCGCAGCAGGACGTCCCGGTAACCGCCGGCCTGGTAGGTGGGCTCGTCGAAGGCGAACGCGCGGGCGGCGGCCGGGTCCGGCAGATCGAGGACGTGCACACTGCCGGTCGGGATGCCGTCGGCGGCCAGGGTCGGGCCGCGGGCGATCATCCGGTCGGCGAACTGGTCCAGGTACGACCAGTGCGCTTCCAGCGTCGCCTGCCGCAGCGCCGAAGACCCGGGGCGGTCGCGGTGGTAGCAGAAGAACTCCACGGTCAGGCGCCGCCGATCAGGCGGCAGCAGCCCGCCCGGCAGTCCGCCAGGCTCTCCGCCGCCTTGGCGCGGACGCGGTGCAGTGCGGCGATCCGCTCGTCCAGCCGGGCGACGACCGCCTCCAGGCGCCAGCGCTCCGTCTCGCAGGTGGCGTCGCCGGTGTCGTGGGCGCGCAGGGCGTCGGACACCTCGTCGAGGGTGAAACCCAGGTCCTGCAACGCTTTCGCCGAACGGATGCGGTCGGCCGCCGAGGCGGGGAACACCCGGTAGCCGCTGGGGCGCCGGGCCGCCGCCGGCAGCACGCCGCGGCGTTCGTAGAAGCGGACCGTGTCCACGCTCACCCCGGCTGCCCGGGCCACCTCGCCGATCTTCACGGACTTCTCCCTTGACTCTGGAGTCAACTCCAGACTCTAGGCTCGAACCGTCCTTATCGACAAGGAGGCTGACATGGAGATCCCGCCGGCGTCGACGCCGATCGCCTGCGACATGACGGATGCCCGCGACACGCCCGCGGAGCGGCTGGCCGAATACCGCAGGCTGTTCGCCGAGGCCCTCGCCGTCCGGGAACGGACCGCCGTCGGCATCCGGTTCCGGTTCCGCGCGGAGCCGGGCGTCGAGGCGTGGGTCCGTGACCTCGCCGCCCGGGAGAAGGCGTGCTGTCCGTTCTTCGGCTTCGACGTCGCCGTCGAAGACGGGCAGGTGTGCTGGGACGTCGCCGTGCCCGACACCGAAGCCGCCAAAGCGGTGCTCGAGGACTTCTACGCCCTCGCTTGATCAATCGGATTCCGGCAGTTCTTCGGCGAGGATGGTGTCGATCTTCCGGCTCGCGGTCCGCAGTTTCGCCACGCCCGCGAGGAGCAGCACGAACGCGGTGGCGGGCACCGCCAGCAGCGCGGGCGGCCACCCGAGCGCGAAGACGGCACCGGCGCACAACAGGGCGGTGATCAGGAAAACTGCCCGCCCGGCGACCCGCGGCCACGCGGGACCCGGCTTGGCGTGCCGGCCGCTCGGTGTGCGGAAAACCGGCCGCGCGAGGGCAGCGTGGACACTCATCCAGACCTCCGGGGAATGCTCGTCGAACCGGCCGGGAGGGGATTCCCGGCGGCGGCACCGTGGAGTGAGTCGGCCCGGAGCGGCCTTCGGTTACCTGCCGTTATTGGTTCGAGTCCCAATTCGCGGAATCGAATTACCGGCCATTCCCGGCCGTTTTCGGCACTAGGGCCGTTGGACCCGGATCCGCGCGCCGGAGGTCCCGCTCACGAGTCGTGGCCGGGCCCCTTGCCCTTGGCCTTGCCGGGCGGCTCGGTCCTCGGGGGCTTGCCGGGTGGCTTCGCCGGCTCCTCGGGCGGGCTGTCGTGCGTCACGGCGGCGGGTTCGAGCGACGCGGCTTCGCTGGTGCCGGGCTGCGTGCCGGAGCCGCCGGGTTCGGCGGGCCGCGACGTGTCCGGGGCGGACGTCCCGGATTCGGCGAGCGGGGTGGACGACGAGGGGGTGACGGAAGGGGCGGGAGAGTTCGCGGCGGGCGGCTGCGCGGGCGAACCGGACCCGGTTTCGTGCTGGGCGAGAAGCACAGCGGCAACGGCAGCAACGGCGGCAACGCTCAGCCCGGCCACGGCGGCCAGGCGCCGCCGCCCCGGGGCTTCGGCCGGGCGAGAGGTGAATTGCGTCGGGGCTTCGGCGGGCCGGTGAGCTTCGCTGGGGGTGGTGGCCTCGCGCCCGGCTGTGCCGAGGTCGCCTCGCGCCGGGCTGAAGCCTGCAGCCGCCTCGCGCTCCGCGGCGCCCATCGCGCCGGGGACCGCGGCTGCCTCGAGCCCCGGGGCGCCGAATTCGTTTCGCGCTGGACCGGCGCCCGCCGCCGCGCCGTGTCCCTCGGCGCCCAGTTCGCCCCGCGCCGGGCCGAGGGCCGTCGCCCCACGCCCCGCGGCGCCCAGTTCGCCTCGCGCCGGGCCGAGGGCCGTCGCCTCGTGCCCCGCGGCGCCCAGCTCGCCCCGTGCCGGGCTGAAAGCCTCCGTCACGTCGGGGGATCCCACAGTAACTGCCGCGGCCGGGCGGCGGCGCCAGCGGGGGCTGCGCTGGGTCCTGCTCCACGGCAACGTCGGCGGGGGCGCGTGCAGCATGTCCAGCACCTTGGCCGCCGTCGGGCGGTCGGCGGGCTCTCGCTGGGTCATCCGGCGCAGCGTGTACGCCAACGTTGCCGGTGCGTCCTCCGGGATGCGGGGTGGTCTCGTCAGCCGGGCCATGGCCGCCTCGACCATGGTGCCCGGGTACTCCCGTTGGCCCGTCAGGCATTCCAGGAGGATCAAGCCCAGCGCGTACACGTCCGCCGGCGGGCCGGCCGGCTCGCCCGAGACCTGCTCCGGCGCCAAGTATGCCGCCGTGCCCGGGATCAGGCCGGTGCCCGTGATGTGCGTCGTGTCGAGGGCGTGGGCGATGCCGAAGTCGCCGATCAGGGGACCGTCCGCGGACAGGAACACGTTGGCCGGCTTGAGGTCGCGGTGCACGATGCGCCGTGCGTGGACGTGGGCCAGTGCCTCGGCGAGCCCGTCCGCCAGCGCCGTCACGTCCGCCGCCGGCAGGGGGCCGCCCAGCAGGCGCTCGGCGAGGTTCTCGCCCTCGACGAGCTGCATCACCAGGTACGTCCGGCCGTTCTCGGTGCCGCTGTCCAGCAGCGCCACCACGCCCGGGTGGCTGATGCTGCCCTGGATCGTCATCTCGCGCAGCCGGCGCCGCTGGTCGAGCGCCACCGCGTCGCGGTCGTAGATCTTGACGGCGACCTCGCGGGTCAGCCGGACGTCGTAGGCCCGGTACACGCGGGCCGTGCCGCCGCTGCCGATCAGCCTGCCGACTTCGTAACGCCCGCCCAGCAGACCGGGCGGCCGCTCGCCGTCGAGGGCGCTGCGCGGGGTGATGGTGAATTCACCGACCGCGTAACGGCCACACGTGACCTCGGCCCCGTCGTCAGTCGGCGGGCGCCCCGTTCTCCCGGCTTCGTCGGCCACGGGCGCCAGGTACCCCGGCCCCGTGACCGGCAAACGTCGGAAGATCACGACGAAGGTATCGTCCGGGGACCCGCCGGCGTGACAGTCAGGGCCGAGCGAACGCGTCCACGCCCGTGAGCTGCGCCGACAGCGTCCACAGGCGCGCGGCCTGCTCGCGGTCGACGGCGTACCGGCGGACACCCGAAGCCGCGAGGCCCTCGGCGTCCTCCGGCGCGAGCTCGGCGACGTCGCAGTCCTCCAGGTACAGCCCGCCGAGCCCGGCCAGCTGCGGCGAGGTCGCCGCCCAGACCGTCGTCGCCGCGCCCTGCTCGGGCGTCTTGAACTCCATCAGGTAGTTCCCGGCCTCGTCGATCCAGCCGCGTTCGATCATCTCCGCCCGCGGCAGGTGCCGCTGGAGCGGCGTCATGATGCCGCCCGGGTGCAGCGCGAACGCGTGGACGCCCTTCTCGGCGCCCAGCTGGGCGAGCTGCACCGCGAACAGCACGTTCGCGGTCTTGGCCTGCCCGTAGGCCTGCCACTTCTCGTAGCCGGTTTCGAACTGGACGTCGTCCCAGCGGATCGGCGAGTAGTGGTGGCCGCGCGAGGACAGCGAGACCACGCGGGCGCCTTCGGCGATCGCCGGCCACAGCCGGTTGACCAGCGCGAAGTGGCCGAGGTGGTTGGTGGCGAACTGGGCCTCCCAGCCCGGCCCGACCCGGGTCTCCGGGCAGGCCATGATGCCGGCGTTGGCGATGAAGAGGTCGATCTCCCGCCCGGACGCCAGGAACCGGTCGGCGAACGCGCGGACGCTCTCGAGGTCGCCCAGGTCCAGCTCGTCGACCTCGGTGGTTTCGATTCCGGCGAGCGCTTCGCCGGCGGTCTCGCGGCGGCGGGCCGGGACGACGACGTGGGCGCCGGCGCCGGTCAGCGCGCGGGTGGTTTCGAGGCCGATCCCCGAGTACCCGCCGGTGACGACGGCTAGCTTCCCGGTGAGGTCGGCGCCTGCGACGGCTTCGGCGGCCGTGGTGGTGGCGCCGAAGCCCGAACCGATCTTGTGCTGTGCGGTGGTCATGGCTCCGACGCTACGAGCTGGAGTGCGCTCCAGCGCAAATCGCGGCCGGGGCCGAATCGGGGGACAATCGGGAGCGGAGGCACTGCCGAGGCGAGGGAAGGCCGTGATGTCCGAGTACTACGGGAACCAGCCGCAGGACGTCCGCCCGGGGATCGACGCGCGCCGGCTGTGGGCGGGCGGTGTCGCGACGGCGGTGGTCGCGGCCCTGCTCGCGGTCGTCGGGCTGCTGATCGCCCGCGGGATCTTCGAGGTCGAAGTGCTCGCCCCAAAAGGCGAGGGCGTCTGGGGCAACGCGAGCACCACGACGTACGCGCTGGTCGCCGCCGCGGTGGCCCTGCTCGCCACCGGGCTGATGCACCTGCTGAGCGTGGCGACGCCGGCACCGTCCCAGTTCTTCGGCTGGATCATGGTGCTGGTGACGTTGATCGCGGTGGTGCTGCCGCTGACCCTGACGGTCGCACCGAGCGCGAAGATCGCCACGGCGGTGATCAACCTGGTGATCGGCCTGGTGATCGCCGCGGTGGTGAACAGCATGGCGGCCAGCGCCCGCACGCTGCACCGGCGCCGCAGCCAGCAGAGCGCCGCGCCGCCACCGCCGACCCGGCAGCAGTGGACCCAGCAGGACCCGCCGACCCGGTACTACGACCGGTGACCGTCGTGGACATCGCGGAGACGAACCGCCGGGTGATCGAGCAGTTCCGCGCGGGCGGCGAGGTCGAGGGCATGCACCGCGAGCGCCTGGTGCTGCTCACGACGACGGGCCGTACCTCGGGGGAGCCGTACACGGTCCCGATGATGGTCCACCGCGACGGCGACCGGTGGCTGGTGGTGGCGTCCAACATCGGCGCGCCCCGGCACCCGGACTGGTACCTCAACCTCGAGGCGGACCCGCGGGTGCACGTCGAGCTGGACGGGCGGGAGTTCGACGCCGAGGCGCTGCCGCTGCTCGGGGCGGACTACGTGCGGACGTGGACGGAGCTGGAGAAGGAGTATCCGTTTTTCGCGGATCACCAGGCGAAGGCGCGGCAGGCCAAGCGGGTGATCCCGATCGTGGAGCTGTCCGAAGAGGACTGACGCGCGGCGGAGGTCGTGAATGGAGGGCCCTGGGTCTTCGCGATCTTCGCTGCTCTATCGTAGGCTTCGCCCTTGTGAAAATTTCGTTCGCCAACGTCGCGGCCTCCATCACGGTCACCGGAATCGTTGCGCAGGTAGCAGCCTACGTGGCCGCATCAGGCTACTACGCCAATTTCAACATCACTCCTGACCAAATCGGCATAACGCCACTGAATGCACTGCAGAAGCTGGTCAGAACCGGCCTGCTGTCCGCCTCGTTCGTCATGATCGTGGCCTTGCTGTCCCTGGGTTCGTTCGCCGTGCTCCAACGGTGGTGGTACCGAAGACCCGCGGGCAGTTCGGAGGTCCGGGATCTGCTCGTCGAGCAGGGATTGGAAATGCGAAGAACGTGGCGGCGTGGCGGACTTTACGTGGTCCGACCCGCCATCAGCCGGTCCGCTGCCCGGCTCACCTGGAATCTGATCCTGTGCGCCTACATCGGCCTTGTCGTGGTCGGGATACCGACGATCGCGCACGGTCTGGGCAGCTCCGCCGGTTCCCGGGCGAAAGAGACCGCAAGTGCAGGCGTGGCACGAGTGGATCCCACAACGGGAGCCAAGCTGAGCGTCTATGCCAACACAGCCTCCAGCAACCCGGTCTGGCAGGACCTCAACCCGCCATTGTGCGCCTATCATTGGGTCAAGAACGAGGAATATCCGAATTGGTTCTTCGTCAAGGGCGATCTGGGCGGGAGAACAAGAGTGGGATTGCTGATCGGGATGAACGGCGGGCTCACCTTCATCTACGACCGCGACGAGGGGCACCTGCTCGTCGTCCCGTCGAGTCAGGTGCAGATGTCGATACTGTAGGACGCTGCGACGCTGAAGCGTCCTCACGGACAGCCGGCACCTACTTGCTCGCCACCCGGCGGTACCGGGCCGTCGCCAGCGGGGCGAAGATCGCGATGATCGCCACGCAGCACAGGATCGAATACAGGGCCGCGTTCTCCGCCGGCCAGCCCGTCTGCGGGGCGCCGAACTTGTTCCCGAACAGGTCACGGGTCGCGTTGATCACCGCCGTGAACGGGTTCCAGTCCGCGATCGCCTTCAGGAACGCCGGGAGCGTGTCGGTCGGGACGAACGCCGAGGAGATGAAGCTCAGCGGGAACATCCAGATCAGGCCCGCGCTCTGCGCCACCTCGACGCTGCGCGCGGCCAGGCCGATCAGCGCGCCGACCCAGGACAGCGCCCACGCGAACATCAGGATCACCAGGTAGCCGAGCAGCGCGTCCCAGAAGCTGCCGCGGATCCGCCAGCCCACCAGCAGCCCGCACAGCGACATCACGACCAGCGCCACCACGCTGACCACCAGGTCCGACGTCGTGCGGCCGAGGACCACCGCGACGCGGGACATCGGCAGCGAGCGGAACCGGTCGATGATGCCCTTCTGCAGGTCGTTGGCGAACCCGATGACCGTGAACGCCGAGTTGAACGCCACCGTCTGGGCGAAGATCCCGGCGATCAGGAACTCGCGGTACGCCGCGCCGCCCGCTTCGCCGCCGATCGCGTTGCCGAAGACGTAGGCGAACAACAGCACGAACATGATCGGCTGCAGCGTCGCCGCCATCAGCCAGTCCGGGTTGCGGCGGACGTTCATCAGGTTGCGCCAGGTGACGATGCCGCCGTCGGAAATGCCTTTTGCGAGCGCGTTCACTTCGCCGCCTCCTCAGCCGAAGCACCGTGGCCGGTCAGGGACAGGAAGACGTCGTCCAGGGTCGGGCGGTGCAAGCCGACATCCTGGACCGTGATGCCGTGGGAGTCGAGCCGCCGCAGCGCCTCGATCAGCGCCTTCGGCCCGGTGTCGACCAGGATCTCGGCCCGGCGCGTGTGGTCGTCGCCGGACGGTTCACCCGTGCCGACCTCGCGCAGGACGTCCAGCGTCACCGGCAGGTCCGCGGCCGAGGCGACGACCAGCTCCAGGCGCTCGCCGCCGATCTGGGCCTTCAGCTCGTCCGCCGTGCCGCGCGCGATCACCCGGCCGTGGTCGATCACCACGATCGAGTCGGCGAGCTGGTCGGCCTCTTCGAGGTACTGGGTGGTCAGCAGCACGGTCGTGCCGTCGGCCACGAGCTCCTTGATGACGGCCCAGGTGTCGAGGCGCCCGCCCGGGTCGAGGCCGGTGGTCGGCTCGTCCAGGACGACGACGGTCGGCTCCGCGACCAGCGCGCCGGCCAGGTCGAGCCGGCGGCGCATGCCCCCGGAGTAGCCCTTCGCCGGCCGGTCGGCGGCCTCTTCGAGCCGGAACCGCGTCAGCAGCTCGCGGGCGCGGGTGCGGGCCGCGGCCTTCTTCCGGCCGTAGAGGCGCCCGACCATGTAGAGGTTCTCGAACCCGGTGAGGTTCTCGTCGACGGCCGCGTACTGGCCGGACAGCCCGATCCGCCGCCGCACCTCGTCCGGCTCGGCCAGCACGTCGTACCCGGCCACGTGCGCGGAGCCCGAGTCCGGGCGCAGCAGCGTGGTCAGGATGCGCACGGTGGTGGTCTTCCCGGCGCCGTTCGGGCCGAGCAGGCCGAGCACCTGCCCGGCCGGGATGTCGAGGTCGACGCCGTCGAGCGCGCGCGTCGAACCGTAGGTCTTCACGAGCCCGCGTACCCGGACGGCGACGTCCGGTCCCGGCTGCGGCATGGTGGCTCCCCCTTCAGGTGACCCCGACAAGCTAGGCCACCTTGCCCGATTTGTCCTCCGGGTTTATCCCTGAGCCGCCGAAAGCGTGACGGCGAACTCCGGCGGTGTCCGCAGCGACTGGAAGACGACGCAGTAGCGCTCGGTCAGCTTCTTGAGCGTCGCCAGTTCGTCCTCGCCGGCGTCGGTGTCCAGGTCGAACGAGAGCCGGATGGCGCGGAAGCCCACCGGAGCGTCCTTCGCGACGGCCAGCGTGCCGCGGAAGTCGAGGTCGCCCTCGGCCCGGACGCGCCCGGCGCGGACCTCGAGGCCCAGCGACGTCGCGACGGCCCGCAGCGTCACGCCGGCGCAGGCGACGAGCGCTTCGAGCAGCATGTCCCCCGAACAGGCGAGGGTGCCGTCGCCGCCGGTAGCAGGGTGCAGGCCCGCTTCCACGACCGCGCGGCCAGTCTCGACCTTGCACGAGATGCCGAGGCCGTCCAGCTCGGCGTCGGCGTGGAGCGTCACGAGCGCGCTCTCCGGCTGCTCGCGGTACTTGTCCTTCAGCGGGGCCTGGGTCGCGCGCAGCTCTTCGGTGTCCATGCGCCGATTCTGCTCCGGAAAACACTGAAGCGGGGAGACCGTGGTCTCCCCGCTTCAGTGGTTCAGCTTCAGCTCAGCGTCACGGCCACGTCGTCGATGACGAACGAGGTCTGCAGCGAGCTGTCCTCGGTGCCGGTGAACTTCAGCGCGAGGGTGCCGCCGGCCGCCGACGAGACGTCGATGGTCTTGAGCGCGTACCCGGACGCCTTGTTCAGGTTGGAGTAGCTGCCCAGCGTCGTGCTGCCGTTGGTGACGGTCAGCTTGTCGTAGGCGGTGGAGGAGGTCGTCTCCGCGGTGTCGATGTGCAGGTAGAACGTCAGGCTGGCGTGGCAGCCCGCCGGGATGCTCACCGACTGCGCGATCGACTCGGTGTGCGTGGTGCCGTAGCCGTCCAGCCAGGACGAGTACGTGCCACCGTGGGCGGCCTGGCCCTGCGAACCCCACTGGCCGATGGAGCCGGTGGTGCCGGTCCAGCTGGTCGCGCCGGATTCGAAGCCGCCGTTGGCGATCTTCTGGCCGGAGCAGCCGCCGGTGGTGCCGACCGTCCACGAGAACGACGCCGTGCCGGTCTTGTTGGCCGCGTCCTTCGCCGTCACCGTGACGTTCGAGGTGCCCGCGGTGGTCGCGGTGCCCGAGATCGTGCCGGTGGAGGCGTTGATCGACAGGCCGGCCGGCAGGCCGGTGGCCGACCAGGTGTACGGCGCGGTGCCGCCGGAAGCCGACAGCGGCAGGTTCACCGAAGCGCCGGTCACGGTGGACTGGTTGCCGGGGTTGGACACGGTGACGGTGCCGGTCGCCGAGCAGGTCGGGTCGGCCGACTGCGCCGGCACGCTGATCGCGTCCCACGCCGCCTTGACGGTGTTGAACTCGGTGCAGCTGCCCGGGAACAGGTTCTTCGCCGCGGTCAGCGTCCAGGTGCGGTACTTCAGGTACGAGCTGCTGGAGGTCTTGAGCAGCATCGCGTTGTAGAAGATCTTCACCGCGGTCTGCACGCCGAGGCCGGTGACGGTGGAGCTGTTGCACGTGCTGCTGGTCGGCTGCCCGTTGGTCGGGTTCGTGCCCTCGGCCAGCAGGTAGAACCAGTGGTTGCCGGGGCCGGCGGCCGCGTGCACCTCACCGTTGGGAACGCTGCTGTCGTAGCAGTTCTTGTCGCCCAGCGCCGACGGGTTGTACATGTTGCGGATCGGGCCGGAGCCGACCAGGTTGACCTGCTCGCCGACGAGGAAGTCCGGCTGGTCGTAGGGAGCGGGCTCGTTCGCGAACCACTCGGTCGAGGCACCGAAGACGTCCGCGACGAACTCCTGGGTGCCCGCACCCGAGATGCCGCCCGGGGTGTGGTCGTCGATGCCGTGGCCGTGCTCGTGCGCCACGACGTCGATCGAGCCGATCCAGCCGCCGGCGGTGTTCTTGCCGATCTGGACCTGGCTGCCGTCGTAGTAGGCGTTCTGGTCGTTGAGGCCGACGCGGATCGGCCAGCCGCCGCCGTTGCCGTCGAAGCCGTTGCGGCCCAGCCACTGCGAGAGCATCTTGTTCTCGGTCTGGGCGGCGAACAGCGCGTCGACGCAGCCGGTCTCCCGGTTGCTGGCGGTGCCGTTGCCCCAGAGGTCGTCCGGCCCGCTGAAGGTGGTGTTGTTGGCCGCGTCCTGGCAGGACGTGTTGGTGATCGTGGGGTCCTTCAGCGAGTACGTGCTGCCCGAGTGGGTGGTGTCGAGGTGCACCGGGTTCGGGCCGTTCCACGCGCTGGTGCCGTCACCGTTGAGGACGTGCTCCTGCGTCTTGAGCACCTTGCCGGTGGTGGCGTCGACGATGACGTCGAGCCGGCTCGGGCCTTCGGCGTCGCGGCCGACGACGGTGCTCTTCCACGCCAGCGCCGGCGT
The DNA here is from genome assembly GCF_053601215.1 of Amycolatopsis sp. NPDC004772. Lineage (NCBI taxonomy): Bacteria > Bacillati > Actinomycetota > Actinomycetes > Pseudonocardiales > Pseudonocardiaceae > Amycolatopsis > Amycolatopsis sp. NPDC004772. The sequence goes on along the minus strand of NZ_JBSGBK010000029.1, from coordinate 63,593 downwards.
GCCGAGCGCGTAGACGACCTGCTGCGCGGGGCTGACGCTGTCCACCGCGGACAGCTGCTGCCGCGCGGTCGCCTCGGCCGCGGCCTGGGAGACCTTCGCCGTCGTGGTGGCGAGGTCGATCGTCTGGTCCTGCGCGACGGAGGTGCCGAGCACCTGGCCCGTCGAGTCGGTGGCGACCACGAAGTCGCCACCCACCACGGCCAGGCCCTTGTAGCTGCGCTCGTACGGGATGTACTTCAGGCCGTTGGTGGCGGAAATCGCCTTCTGGGCCAGGAAAACGTCGTCCGCGCTCGCGTGCAGCGCGGCGGGCCTGCTCGCCACGAGCCCGGCCGCCGCCGACACGGCCAGGGTCTGGGCGTCCGGGACGGCGTTCGGGGTGACGGGCTGGGCCTGGGCGGTGGTGGTCGTGCACACCGCGGCGATGAGGGCGCCGCTCGCGGCCAAGACGAATGGACGTCTCAGTTGCATCGAAGGATCTCCTCCGGGCAGGGCGAACCGGCCCGGGGTCGAGCCGGGCCGAGAACGGGGACGACGGGGAAAAATGGTGCGGCTTAGCGGAAATCAGCATCCGGTGTGAAAGCGCCGTGAACAAGCGACGAACGTAGGAGTCTTATCGGCAAGTCGCAATACATCCTAAAAAGGACATTTGACATCTTTGGGATCGGGCTCGGCGGCTGTCCACTTAGGACCAATCGAAGATCACCGCCGTTCGGACGATCTTCACTGCGTCCGACATGACGAAGGGCCCCTCCGCCGGTGATCGGCGAAGGGGCCCTTCGGTGCTACTGGCGTCAGGCGGTCTTCTCACGCTTCGGGAGCTTCCAGCCCGGGCGCACGAAGTGGCACGTGTACCCGTTCGGGATGCGCTGCAGGTAGTCCTGGTGCTCCGGCTCGGCCTCCCAGAAGTCACCCACCGGGGCGACCTCGGTGACGACCTTGCCCGGCCACAGCCCGGAGGCGTCGACGTCGGCGATCGTGTCCTCGGCGACCCGCTTCTGCTCGTCGTTCTCGAAGAAGATCGCCGAACGGTAGCTCAGGCCGATGTCGTTGCCCTGGCGGTTCTTCGTCGTCGGGTCGTGCACCTGGAAGAAGAACTCGAGCAGGTCGCGGAACGTGGTCCGCGCGGGGTCGTAGATCACCTCGATGGCCTCGGCGTGCGTGCCGTGGTTGCGGTAGGTGGCGTTCGGGACGTCGCCGCCGCTGTAACCGACCCGGGTCGAGATCACCCCGGGCTGACGGCGGAACAGCTCCTGCATGCCCCAGAAGCAGCCGCCGGCCAGGACGGCCCTTTCGGTTGACGTGGTCACGGCGTCACTCCTTCTCCTCGTGCGGTGCTACCGCCCGTTACAACTGCCCCGGACCTCCCATGATTCCACGCGGGTATTACGGAAGCCTGACGTCCCGTGCGACCATGGGGGGCGGGACGGGATGGCTCCCGGGAGGCGCGATGCGCGACGAGGAAGTCGCCTCGGAACGCTCCGGCGGCGTGCTGGTCGTCGAGATGTGCGGCGAGCCGGGGATCCGGACGGTGCTGACCTGGGCGTCGGTGCTCGAGACCGCGCTCTGCGAGCTGCCGAGCCCCCGGTTCCTGGTGCTCGACCTCGGCCCGCTGGGGTTCTTGACCGCCCGCGGGGTCCGTGGGCTGCTGAGCGTGTTCGAGGTGTGCCGGAAGCGCGAGATCTCCGGCTGCCTGATCGTCTCGCCCGGGGGTGACGTCGAACGCGTGGTCCGGCTCACCGGGCTGGCCGGCCAGGTCCCGGTGTTCCCGCACCGGCTGCTCGCGGTCGCCCGCTACCAGCCGGCGGAGATGCGCTGGCTGCTGTGCTGAGCGTCAGCCGAGGCCGTAGGTCTGCGGGTGGTCCACGGTGCAGACGAGGGCGTCCCGCCGGACGTGGCCGCCCTCCGGGGCGATCAGCGGGCTGGCCGTGTGCAGGAACCGGGCGTCCTCGAACACGATGAGCTGCCCCGGCTCCAGCCGCTGCGAGTGCACCGCCGTGTCCGGGGCTTCGGGGCGGAAGAGCGTCGTCTCGGCACCGGTGCCGGCGCGGTCCACGACGTAGACGAAGACGAACTCCTCGCCGTCGGCGTGCGGGCGCGTGACGGCGGTGGTGAACGTCCGGAAGAGGTTGACGCCGAACGTCCCCCGCGCCCGGCGCCGGCTTTCCGGGACGAGCCCGAGCACGGCGCGGATCCAGGCCGCGAACAGGGGGTCGTGCGCCACCGGCGTCCGGGCGTACTCGCGCCGCTCGGGGCGGCCGCCGCGGTCCTCGATGGCGATCTCGGGGTGTTCGGCCAGCACCGGCGTCTCGCCGTGCCAGGCGTACTCGACGACGTCCCGGGCCCGCTCCCGGTCGGCGGGGATGTCGCCGGGGTAGCGGTGCAGGCCGCAGGTCTTCGCCCGGGAGGACGGGAAAGTCGAAAGCCATGCGTTGGTCCCAACGTCAAGGAACGGATCAGCCGAACTGCGCGGACCGGATCTCGTGGATCAGGGCACGGCTCTCCTCGGGTTCGAAGGATGCGTCGAAGCGCTGGCACCCGAGTATCGCGACAGCGTCTATTCGGTCTGCTACTTCTTCGACTACCTGGGGGTTCTGCTGGCGTTCGGGTTGATCGAGCGAGACCTCGTCGTCGGATCGCCGGGAACACACATCGTGCGCACCTGGTCGCTGCTTGAGCCGCACATCGCAGCTGAACGGGAACACCGCAGCCACGCGTACCCCGCCGACGCCCCGGCCGGGTTCCTGCGCTACTTCGAGTCGCTCGTTGCGCTCGTCCGGCAGTCCGGTGGCCGATCCGCCGGCGAGATGATCGGCCACCGGCTCGGTTTGCCGAGTCTCAGCGTCCCTATGGCACGGCGCGCCGGCCGGCTGAGCCCGCGGAAGCGGATCTCAGCCGACTCGCCGCACGCGTGATGTGACGCAGAGTCACTCACCGCGCATCGAACGGCGGATCTCGGCCAGCCTGTCCTTGGCGGCCTGGTCGCGATCGGCGATCTTCTTGTCGAGGGTCTCGGCCGTGTTCTCGGTCCCGAGGCCGGCGACGTCGACCGAGCCGAGCGACGTGGTGTACCGGTTCTCGATCTTGTCGCGGACGAAGTCGAAGCTGGGCACGCCACCTTCGCTGTAGTCCGCCTCCGGCAGTGGCGGCGACGGGATCGCCAGCGCCTCGGTGGGGGTGTCGTCGACGATTTCGCCCTCGACCACGTTCGGGTCGCCGTCGGGTTTGCTCATCTCCCGACTTTAGCGCCGGTGTGGGCACTCCGGCCGTGACCAGTGGGTAATTCGGCCGTGGGCCCGGCCGGCGCGGTGGGGAATTCTCGGGCGTGCACAGCCGGTGTCCGGAGGGAGCAGACCATGAGTGCCGGGGCCTACCGCGCCGAAACCGCGGAAATGGGAGCGGTCGTACGGGCGGTCGAAGACGTCGGGTCGTCCTTCTTGTCGGCCACCCGCGACCTGGAAGGCCTGGTGCTGGACGCGTTGTCCTTCGCCGGGATCGGCAGCGGTGTCGCGGCCGCCAACACGGCGCTGCACTCCACGCTGGGCAGCGCGCTGCAGAAGCTGCTGAGCCTGCTGGTCAACGTGAACCAGAACGTCCAGAAGGCCGCGGACGGCTACCGCGCGGCCGACTCCGACGTCGCCCAGGCCTACGGCGGCGGCGGTGGGCAGGGCGGGGGCGGCGCCGCGGCGGCCGCGGCACCGCAGCAGCTCGACCCGCGGGTCGTCGACTCGATCATGCGGTCCGAAGGCGCGACCGGGGAGCAAGGCGGCGTGCCCGAGGCGTACGGCTTCCGGCAGAACATGCACAACGGCTACGACCGGATCATCGCCGCGCGCGAGCAGTACGGGATCGGCAGCGCCGAGGAACGCGCCGTCGTCGCCGACCTGATGACCGCGAACGCGCGGACCGCCGGCGCGCTCAACTTCACCGACCCCGGCACCCAGGCCGCGATCATGTCCGGGGCGCACATGCGCGGCGCCGGCGGGGTGCGCGCGATCCTCAACCACATGGCGGGCGAGGACATCGTGCGCAGCTCGCGCACCCTGAGCGACGCGACGATCCAGCACGTCCAGGGGCTGACGCCCGAGCAGTTCCAGCAGGAGTTCCGCGACGCCCGCGTCGAGTACGACCGCCAGGTCTACGGCGGGACGACGACCACCCAGGGCGGGCACACGCAGAACTGGTGGGACCGCTACGGCAACGGCCTGACCCGCCGCTACGACCGCGAGCAGGCCGAATTCCTCGGGCTTTCGCAGCCGCCGAACTGATTCGAAGATCGCCCGAGTGGGCACTCTCGTTGGGTAGCCGAACGACAACGGGAGGCACACGATGAACCGGAGGATGATCGCACTTCTGGGCGGGGTCGCCGCGATGGCGGGGACCGTGGCGTTCGCGGGAACGGCCGAAGCGGCGTCGACGCCGTGCAGTGCCGAAGCGAAGGCCTGCGTCCAGCGCAGTTCGAATACCGCGTGGCTGACCGACGGCGCCGGGAACGTCACCTACGGCGGCGTCCCGATCACCGTGGGGCTGCCGAAGTACCCGACCCCGGTGGGGAAGTTCCACGTGCAGTACAAGGACATCGACCACTACAGCAAGCAGTACAACGGGCCGATGCCGTACTCGGTGTTCTTCACCACCACCGGGGTCGCGTTCCACCAGGGCAGCCTGAAGGTCAAGTCCCACGGGTGCGTGCACCTTTCGCACGCGGCCGCGGTGAAGTTCTACACCTCGCTGCACCCGGGTGACGTCGTCGAGGTCGTGCCCTGATCCGTCCGGTGTGGACGGTCGAGGAGCGCGCCGGTGACGGCGCCGAACACCAGGTGGTCCAGGATCTGCGGCCCGCGTGGCAAGGCCCGCACGGCGGGGTAGGCGCGGGCCGCGATCCCGAGATCGAGTGCGGCGATGGCGAGTCCCGCGATCGCACCGCCGCCGGCCCCGAGCCGGTGGCGGCGCGCGATCGTGGCGAGCACGCCGGTCCAGGCCGCGGAGACGGCGAGGTGAGCGATCAGCCCGGCGGCGACGCCAGGCCGGTCGCGCCGTCCGGGGAGCAGGGTGCCGGCCGCTCTGGTGGCGGCCAGGACGTCGGTGCCGGTGAGGAGCGCGTGGGTGGTCGACGGTAGCCCGCTGACCACCGCGGCGATGGCGCCGGCGTGGGCCGGTCTCACCGTCATCCCGCCAGGTAAGCCGCCACCCGGATCCGCAGGCCTCGGACGCGGGGGAGCGCGATGGTGAACGCCCGCGCCGGCCGGTAGCCGGGCCACGGATCGCCGTGCGTGCAGGGTCCGGCGAAGTAGACGAAGCCGTCTTCGTCGTCGTAGCGGCCGGGTGACCAGATGGCCGCGTCACCCGCGCGACGGTCCGGACAGGCCGCCCGGGCGATCCAATAGTCGTCCTTCTTCATGACGCGGCGCAGCTGGGCTGCGAACCCCGGCAGTTCGGCCTCCGGCAGGCCGAGGCCGCGTCCGCTCCACACCCGCGGCGCGCGTTCCGGCGTGCGGGCGGGGCAGCCGAAGGTCACCGCGGCGTCGGCGTAGTGCCGGGTCCAACGAGCGGTTTTCGGGGCCGGTGCGGCGAAAGCGGGTCCGCCGGTGAGTTCCAGCGTCATGGGGGAACGATAGTCGATCAAGCGGCCAGGGGTACCGCCGCGCGGGTGCCGATCTTCCCGCGCATAGTGTATACAGTATCCAGTAGCCTGGCGAAGGAGGCCGCTTTGTACACAGTCACCAACCCGGCGACGGGCGAGCTGGTCGACGAGATCCCGAACGCGGCCGACGAGGAGGTCCGCGCCGCGATCGACCGGGTCCACCGCGGGTACGCGGCCTGGCGGGCCCGGCCGGTCGCCGAGCGGGCGGCGGTCGTGCTGCGCGCGGCGGAGCTGTTCGCCGAACGCGCGGACGAGCTCGCCGCGATCATGACCCTGGAGATGGGCAAGCGGATCAACGAAGGCCGCGGCGAGGTCGGCGTCGTCGCGGACATCTTCCGGTACTACGGCGAGCGCGGCCCGGACCTGCTGGCGGACGAGCCCCTGCCGATCCGCGGCGGCCGGGCGGTGCTGACGAAGGAGCCGATCGGGGCGCTCCTGGGCGTGATGCCGTGGAACTTCCCGTGCTACCAGGTCGCCCGGTTCGTGGCGCCGAATCTAGTGCTGGGCAACACGATCCTGCTGAAGCACGCGTCGATCTGCCCGCGGTCGGCGGTCGCGATCGAGGCGGTGCTGCGGGACGCCGGCGTGCCCGCGGACGCGTACGTGAACGTCTTCGCGTCGAGCCGCCAGGTCCCGTGGATGCTCGCGGACCCGCGCCTGGCGGGGGTGTCGCTCACGGGCAGTGAGCAGGCGGGCATCGCGGTGGCGGCCGAAGCCGGGCGCAACCTCAAGAAGTGCGTCCTCGAGCTGGGCGGCTCCGACCCCCTGATCGTCCTGGACACCGACGACCTGGACGAAACGGTCAGAACCACGGCCACGGCCCGGATGCGCAACTGCGGCCAGTCGTGCAACGCGCCGAAGCGCATCATCGTGCTGGGCGAGCTGTACGAGGAGTTCGCCGACCGGTTCGCCAAGCGCGTGACGGAGTACTACGTCCCGGGCGACCCAGCGGACCCGGCAACCACCCTGCCACCCCTCGCATCAGCGTCGGCGGCCGACGAGGTGGCGGCCCAGATCGAGACGGCAATCGCCGAGGGAGCAACGCTGCGCGCGGGCGGCCACCGAATCCCGGGCCCGGGAGCGTATGTGGAGGCAACGGTCCTGACGGAGGTGGCCCCACAGATGGCGGCGTACCACGAGGAGATCTTCGGCCCGGTGGCGCTGCTGTTCCGCGCATCGACGGAGGAAATGGCGGTGGCCCTGGCGAACGACACGCCGTTCGGCCTGGGGGCGAGCGTGTTCGCCACCGACCGCGAGCGAGCGGCCCGCGTCGCCCGCGGGATCGAGGCGGGAATGGTGTACGTGAACAAGTCGGGCGGCTCGGAGGCGGACCTGCCGTTCGGGGGGATCAAACGGTCGGGGCTGGGGCGGGAGCTGGGGGTGTTGGGGATTGAGGAGTTTATGAACAAGAAACCGATACGCCTCTGACCTGCTGTTTTGTTGCGTTTAGCCCCGCCAGGCCGTCGTCAGGCCGTCTCGGAATCCTGGGCCGTTCCTTGCGGCCGGCGGGGCTTGAACACGCGGTTGGTCGCCGCCCGGGCACGCTTGTGGCTCGACGGGACGAGGTGGGTGTAGATCCGGAGCGTGTAGCCCGGGTCGTGGTGGCCGAGGTACTCGGCGACTTCCTTGATCGACACGCCGTTGGCGAGCATGGTGGACGCGAAGAAGTGCCTTATGGCGTGCATGTCGTCCCGAGACGCTGGCCGAAGCGGCGATTCGTGAGGTTCGCGAAGAGACCGGTATTGAATGCGAAGTGATTGGGGTTATTGGCCTGTACTCGGATCCGAAGCATGTGATTGCCTACGACGACGGCGAAGTTCGCCATGAGTTCTCCATCTGCTTTCGCGCCAAAGCAACCGGTGGGACCGTCGTACAAGTGATGAAAGCAGCGAGGTTCATTGGGTTCCAGTTGAAAAGATTGCGCAATTGCAGGTTCATCAGGCAATACTGTTGCGCATTGAGTATGCTATGCGAAAGTCGAATACTACTTTCTTCAGCTAGCTCAAATCTCGGGCTCACGTCTTGTGGTCCACTGGCTCCTAAGCTTATCCCAGGCTTTCCGAGCCTCCGACCGCTCAAGTGCGTCCCAGATTCGGCTAATATCTTTTCTTGCTTCGGTGGAAATCAGATCCCAATCAAGGCCGGTATCGAGTTCGCCGAAGTTCTCATATTGCTCGTCTAGGTAGGTTAGAAAATCTTCGGCTCGATCCAGTCTATCCTCGATAGTTCTAGCCTCGCCGAGCTTAGGGCGCACCTCGTCGGACAGGATCGGAGTGTCTACCACTACCGCGTCGTAGTACACGAAAAGATGAGTCAATCGATGAAGCAAGTATGCGCCATTTTGTGTGATCCTAAAGCGTTCAGACGCTCCTGTGCCAGTGGTGCCTTCGTCGATGGAGACATCGATAAGTCCAGCATCTGCACCGCGGGCTAGTGCCGCGTCCACTTCGTCTCCTCGAATTCCAAGAGATTGACAGTTGTCATATATTGCCTCCGACAAAATAAAACCCAGCTCGGCAGACGCATGATGAGCTTGTCGCTCAAGAAAGTTCAGAATCACAAGGAGGCTGAAATGCTCTCTCGGGCTACGTGACGAAATATCAAAAGCATTTGCAATAGGGGATGCAGTTGGGTCGAAATGTTCGGTGTCACCGTACAGAATCGCTCGCAAGAACTCATGTAATGGAATAATGTAGCGGCCAGTCTTGCGGTAGATATCTAGGATCTTCCGGGTGTCCACATGGCCGCTTCCAACAAATGATGTCAGAAGATTTAGTGCTTGCCTGACATTTCCTTGACTCACGTTGTCCAAACACTCGCTCAACTGTGTATTCGTAGACAGTGATCGAATCAGGACGTCGATGTAGTCGCGTAAGAGCGAGCTGTCAAGAGTGATACCCTCGGCGCCCAGGGAAAATCGTCCAGCATTGATAACCTGTTGGGCGAACTTGAGTCGCCTGATGACAACCTGATCAATGCGTGGCGGTGAAATGGTAAAGACCCTTGGCTGATACGCTGCAAGGGATCCGGTCTTGCGAGAGTGATTGAATGTATCCGGACGCAAGCTGATGAATGTAGTCAGATTCCAGGACTCCGAAAGGCTCTGGGCGATGAGGTAGACGGCATCCTGAAATTCGGAATCCCTTTGGTCGATGTTGTCAAAGAATACTACTGCGGACCGCTTCTGTGAAGCTCGGAGATGCTCGAACGATGCTTTCAGATGGCTCTCTAATTTGCCCGTGAGGTCTGCGAGTAGCGACAGTTCTTTCTCGAGATACTTCGAAGGATCCGCCTCTTTCAGGGGGCCATAGATGCCGCGAGCCAGACGATTAAGTTCGCCGTTGTACACTGCGCGAACGAAATCATTTGAATATAGGTCTACGTCATAATTGTCAAGTAACTGTTTTGCAAAGTTTTCAGTAACGAAGGTTTCGAGATCGCGGCGAAGGGCGGGTTGGGATCCAAAGTCGACGTAGAGAACAATTGATTTTTCCAACTCCTCTTTGGCGTCGATACGAACAAGGTGGCGGATGAAAGTCGTTTTACCTACGCCGACGTCGCCTAAAAGTACAACCGGCCTTCGGCTGACCCCCTTGGCAATTACAGCTTCAAAGAGCTCGCGTGAGATTCCGTCCTTGCTTGTGACCGACGTGGTCTTCGAGCCCTGGGCCGCAGAAATCTCGGAATATCTATTTCGCAATATTTCTTTACTGACCAGAGCATACTGGGAAAGGGCACCGCTGGAGCAGTAACACTCCCGAAGGAAATCGTCCTCAAGCTCTTTGGCCTTGACGATATCCTGCAGGAAGAGTTCGCCAAGAATGTCGAGCTCTATTTCAATCTCGTTGCGAGATTTTAAGCCAGGATATCGAAATAGTCGCTGTGATAGCTTCTCTGGTGGAAGTGGTCGGGACTCACTCGTCAGTAATTCTTCAAGAGTGCCATGGTTGACCCCCTCGGGACTTAACCAATTCCAAAGGTCTATGAACTTTTCTTCCATCTCGCGCAAGCTGCGAAAAACAACAGCGCGCCCGCTTGTCGGTGCTGTGCCGTCAACCCTGCTGCCGATAAACGCAACAAGTTGATTTCCGTTTGTAACCGCCGCTAGGCCGACTCCTCGACTTGAGCAGTATGATGCGGCTTGCTTTACGGCGGCAGTGAGATTTGGATTTCCCTTTAAGAGATTAGGAAGTCGAACGATCTGCGGGCCGCCGGCTGAAGGAATGGAGAAGTACACCCCCTCCTTTTTGGCCTCTACTATCAGTCGTGTCGCCGGCTTTCCTAGAGAGTAATCAGTATAAGTTCCATCTAGTGGATCTTCTAAAATGCAGTCGTCTCGACGCCAGCCTAGGGCGTCAAAAAATATCCGGTCAATTATTTGCAAGCGCGTGGTAGCTTCGTTCCTGCCGTCGTCCCGGTCTTCGTTCTCGACGGCCAGTTCGCCCATCACGATGGCGCCGCGGTCGAAGCTTGCTTGCGTCACAAGTTACCTCCTCGGAGGCTGAGTCTAAGGGCTGAGCGAAGCTAGCTGCCGAATTTGGCTCTATGGAATCAAGGCGCGCCGCCAGCGGCGGCGCGCACGTCACCACCCGTGCGGCTGGGCCGCCCGCATGCGACACGGACGGCCTGCCGCTCCGCTCCGGCCGCCGGTCGCAGGGCGGCCCGCCGGAGGGCCGGCCGCGTACGCGTGCCGCCGGGAGCTGATTGATCCACTCGTCCCCATACGGCCAGAGACGTCGCCGAGTCGATCAGTGTTACGCCGTTAGCGCCACAATCGGGTGAACCGCTCCCTCGTCGGCGATCGTTTAACGCCGGCCGACCGCCATCAAGGGCGCCTACGGCGTCGCTGCGCGATGGACGCAAGCGCCCACCCTTGACACCGGTCCTCCGGCGCTAACGGCAGCGGGGACGAGGAAGACGGGGAGGTCTGCCACCAGGCCAGACGGGCACAGGGGCGGCGAGGAGCCAGGCCGTCTACAGGCCGTCAGAAGTCCAGACAGGCCCGGACACGACCGGACCCAACAGACGTAAAAGAGCAGTTCAGAGGCGGTACGCCCAAGAATGCCCCGAGGCCCACCGACCGCCTGGATAGTTCATGAACAAGAAACCGATCCGCCTCTGAGTCCTACTTCTTGATCGACTGCATGCAGACCTCAGCCGGAGATCAGCTCGTCGAGCAGAGCGCGCACTTCCTCGGCCTCCGGTGCGCGCAACTCCGTGTACGCCACCAAAGCCGCTTCCAGGTGTGACAGCGCCTCGGCGTCGTTCCCGGCCGCCCGGTGGGCGACCCCCAGCCCGTGCTGGGCGAATGCTCGCTCACGAAGGTGGCCGGTCCGGCGGGCCAGCGCCAACGCCTTCTCGTACAACGCGATCGCCTCGGGGCCCGTCTTCGTCGCCGCCAGGTCGTTCAAGGCTGTCACCTCGAGATTCGTGATGCCGCCGACCCGGGCGAACTCCAGCGCGCGGCGGAAGTGGTCGTCGGCTTCCCTTGGACGGCCCAGGCCCGCGTACGCGCTTCCCAGCGCCGACAGCACCGGGCCGCCCAGGCCCGGCGAGCCGAGGTCCTCCGCGATGCGGCCGCTCTGGTGCAGGTACTCCACCGCCTTCAGGTGGTTGCCGCACCAGCGGTGGTGCTCGCCGATATTGCACAGCGCGATGCCCTCCAGCAGCGCGTGGCCCGTCCGGCGCGCCGCCGCGAGGGCCAGGTCGTACTGCTTGCGGGCGTCCGGGCGGTGGCCGCGGATGTCGTCGATCGTCGCGATGCTGTTGCGGGTCATGCTCTCCAGGAGGTCGTTCCGCTGCGCCAACGCCAGGGACAGGGCCTGCTCGAGGTGCTCGGCGGCCGCGTCGAACCGGCCGAGCAGGATCAGCGTCATGCCGACGGCGTGGTTCGCGAAACCCCGTTCCCGCGTGCCGGGGCTCGTCAGCGCCAGCGCGGTCGTGTGGAGCGTCAGCGCTTCGTGGTGGTGGGCCGCGATGTACAGGTAGCGCCAGAGCGTCGCCGACAGATCGATCACGTGGCCGGCCAGGGCCTCCGGGGCGCTGGTGGCCAGCGCCACCAGCGTGGCCCGCTCGGTGTCCAGCCAGGCCCGGGCGGCCTCGCCGGACGCGAACGTGGGGCGCGGACCGTGCGGCCGCGGCCGCAGGTAGGGCTCGTGCGGGGAGAAGAGGTCCATGGCCGCCGACGCCGAGGACAGGTAGTGGTCGAACAACCTGGTCGACGCCGTGAGGCGGATGGCCTCGTCGTCGGTCGTCGTCACGAGCTCGGCCGCGTAGAGCTTGACGAGGTCGTGCATCCGGAAGCGGCCCGGCTGGTGCTCCTCCAGGAGGTTGGCCGCGCACAGCACGCGCACCGCCCGGGCGTCCCCGAACAGCGCCGTCGCGGCCGCGCGGCCGATGTCGCCGGCCGGCAGCAGGCCGAAGAGGCGGAACGCGGCCGCGGCGGCCGGGGAAAGCGAGCGGTAGGAAGCGTCGAACACCGCGCGCAGGCTCGCCGTCAGCTCGCCGGTGTCCAGGGCGTCCAGCCGGCCTTCCCGCAGTTCGGCCGCGAGCGCGGACAGCCGCCGGTCCGGCTGGGCCGCGACGCGCGCGGCGACGATCGCCAGTGCCAAGGCCATTCCGCCGCACTGGGTCAGGATTTCCTGCGCCGCTTCGGGTTCCTCGCCCAACAGGGGCGCGCCCAGCCTGTCCGCGAGCAGCTCCCGCGCCTGGTCTTCGTCGAGGGTGCGCAGCGGCAGCGCGCTCGCGCCGTGCGTGGTGAGCAGGCCGCCGAGCTCGTGCCGGCTGGTGATCAGGACCGAGCAGGACGACCCACCCGGCAGCAACGGCGTCACGTGCCCGGTGTCGCGCGCGTTGTCGAGGACCACGAGCAGCCGGCGCCGGGCGGTGAGGCTGCGGTACAGCGCCGCCTGCCCGTCCGGGTCCGGCGGGATCGACGCCGGCGCGACGCCCAGCGCACCGAGGAACCCGCGGACCGCCCGCTCGGCCGGCACCGGTTCGTGGGCCGGGTCGAAGCCGCGGAGGTCGACGTACAGCTGGCCGTCGGGGTAGCGGCTCGCGTGCTCGGTCGCCCACCGCACGGCCAGCCACGTCTTCCCGAGGCCGCCCGCGCCGGAGATCACCGCCACCGCGCCGTCGCGCGACAGCATCCGGCCGAGCGCCGCCAGTTCGGACGCGCGTCCGGAGAACGACGGCGCCGCGGCCGGGAGCTGCCGGGGCTCCGGGCCGCCGCCGGTGAGGATCCGTTCGTGCAGGCCGCGCAGCCGCGGGCCGGGGTCGGCGCCGAGCTCGTCCGCCAGGCGCGCCCGGACCTCCTCGTACTCCCGCAGCGCGTCGGCCGGACGCCCGTCGAGGAACAGCGCTTCGATCCGCTGGGCCGCCGCCCGTTCGTCGCCGCCGCCGGGAACGGACCGGGCGAGCACGGCGGCGTGGGCCCCGGTGCGCAGCCGGAGGTCGTCGCGGTCCAGGACCGCTGCGTCGCGCTTGCGCTCCAGCTCGCCGCGGACGTCGTCGACCCACGGCGAGTCCAATTCGCTGAGCGGGGTGCCGCGCCAGAGGGCCAAGGCTTCGTCGTACAGCGCGAGCGCGGCGTGGTCGTCGCCGGTCTGCTTCGCCCGCCGGAGGAGGCTGTCGAACCGGTGGACGTCCACCAGCAGCGGATCGGCCTTCAGGAGGTAGCCGTCGCGTTCGCGCTCGATCGTGACGCCGTCCAGCGCGCTCAACAAGGTTCGCAGCCGTGAGACGTACGCGTACAGCGAGTTCCTCGGGTGCCGCGGTGGCCGCTCGCCCCACACGCGGTCGATGAGCCGGTCGGCCGGGACCGCCCGGCCGGCGTCGAGGAGCAGCACCGCGAGCACGTCACGCTGCCGCGCGGGCCCGATGTCGAGCCGGGTGCCCCCGGCCACGACCTCGACCGCGCCCAGAACCCGCAGTTCCACCACGTTCCGCCCCTCCCTGCCTCAGGCGTAGCGGATCGGCGGCGTCCCGGCAAGGTCTCGCCAAGGTTTTCCCAACGGTCCCCGGGCACCGTGACGGCACGGACGACGAGGGGAGCCCCGATGATTTCCGACGCCTACCTCCGCGCACGCATCGCCGAGGTCAAGCAGGAGTTCGCCGCCGCCTACCGGTGGCGGCGGCAGCTGACGCGCCTGCTGGCCGCGCCCGGGAGGCACCGGCGGAGTTGTCAGAACCCTGATAATCGGGCTCGATGACCTTCCTCCCTCGGAGTGGTGTCGTTCAACGGCGCGGCTCCGACCTGCAGTTTACCGTCCGTTAGCCTGTTCGGTCGATTGCGGTGGAGTCGATCACGGTGTCGAATAATCGCCTACAAGGATTAATCGCCGTGAGGAGCTGGCTGTGCACTGGGGGACCGCGCTCGAAGACGGAGGAGCGGCGGGGCTCGTTCGTCCGTACTTCCGCACCCACGGCCGGACGCGCCCGACGCGGGACCTCCCCGTCGAGACGCTCGTCTCGACCACCGCGCGCGGGCGGGCCATGACGCGCGGGAGCACGCAGGAAGAGTCGGAGATCTGCGTGCTGTGCCGCACTTCGCAGTCGGTCGCCGAGGTGGCCGCGCGCCGGCGGCTGCCGCTCGGCGTGGCGCGCGTCCTGCTCTCCGACCTGGCGGACCGCGGTCTCGTCGCCGTCCACACCGCGAAGCGCGGCAACGGCAACCGCCCCAGCATGGACCTGATGAAGCGCATCCTGTACGGCCTCAGCCGGCTCTGACCCCGGCCGGTAGCGTTGCCCCGGACGGGGAGGGCGGCGATGCGGGTTCTGGTGACCGGGGGCAACGCGGGGATCGGCTACTTCGCCGCCGAGCAGCTCGCTTCGGCGGGCGCGGAGGTGGTGCTCGGCAGCCGCGACCCGGGCAAGGCGCTGGCCGCGACCGAGTCGATCCGGACGCGGGTCCCCGGCGCGAAGGTGGGCCACGTCCGGCTGGACCTGGCCGACCTGGATTCCCTCGAACCGGACGTGGGCGAGCTGGACGCCGTCCTCTGCAACGCCGGTGTCGCGCTCGACGCGCCCCCGCGGCGGGAAACCCGGGACGGGCACGAGCTGATGTTCGGCACCAACCACCTCGGCCACTTCGCGCTGGTCGCGCGGCTGATGCCGGTGCTGGCCCCGGCCGCGCGGATCGTCACGACGGGCAGTTTCGCGGCGAAGTCGTCCAGCCTCGATTTCTCCGATCTGCAGAGTGAGCGGGACTACCGGCCGAAGCGAGCCTACGAGCGGTCGAAGCTGGCGCAGATGTTGTTCGCGCTGGAGCTCGACCGGCGGCTGCGGGCGGCGGGTTCCCGGCGGATCAGCGTGCTCGCGCACCCCGGCGGCGCGCTCGACTCGCTGACGCCGTCCCGGCCGCCGGTGCACACCCGCACGGCCGGCGCGTGGCTGCGCGGACTGCCGGCCCGGGTGGTGCTGCACGGCAAGGACGCCGGAGCACGACCGGCGGTCCGGGCCGTCCTCGACCCGGACGTCGAGGGCGGGCAGCTGTGGGGCCCGCGCGTGTTCGGCCTGCGCGGCCGGCCGCGGCGGGAACGCCGGTGGGCGAACCTGACCGACGACGCGGCCGCCGCGCGGCTGTGGGCGGAAAGCGTGGCGCTGACCGGGCTGGAGCCGCTCGGCTAGCTGTCGTCGTCCCCGCCGGTGACGTTGCCGATGCTGGCGGGCACGCCCTTGATCATGTCGACGACGGTCTTGCCGGCCAGGCCCGACTTGCCGAACCACGGGTCGGTCATCACCTTGATGGCCGACTCGAACTTTTCGGCGCCTTCCTTGCCGAAGAGCTTGCCGAGCTCGTGCACCGAGAAGTTGCTGATCTTGTCGAACTTCTGCATGATCTCGGGCGTCACACCGTCCATTTGGGACAGTTTGGTCTTGATGACGTCGGTCATCTGGTCGGTGAACGGCTTGTGCGGCTTGGGATCCGGGGTGGCCGGGGTGGTGTCCGGCTTCGGATCCGGGGTGGTGTCGGGCTTGGGCTCGGGAGTGGCCGACGCGGGGGCGGGCTCGGGCTTGGGTTCCGGGGTGGCCGACGACGACGAGGGTGCGGGCTCCGGCTTCGGTTCCGGCTTGGGCTCGGGAGTGGTGTCCGGCTTGGGCTCGGGCTTCGGCTCCGGGGTCGCCGAGGAGGGCGCGGGTTCCGGCTTGGGCTCGGGCTTGGGTTCCGGGGTGGCCGACGACGATGAAGGCGCGGGTTCCGGCTTGGGCTCGGGCTTGGGGTCCGGTGTCGTGTCCGGCTTGGGCTCGGGCTTCGGCTCCGGAGCGGCCGAGGAAGGGGTGGTATCGGGCTTGGGCTCGGGTTTGGGGTCCGGTTTCGGCTCGGGCTTCGGCTCCGGCGTTGCCGACGACGGCGTGGTGTCCGGCTTGGGCGCCGGGTCCGGCTTGGGAGCCGGTGCTGCGTCCGGCTTCGGAGTCGGCTTCGGAGTCGGCGTCGGGGTGAGGCTGCTCGTCGGGGGCTTGGCCGCCGCCAGGTCGTCACCCGCCTTGCCCAGCTTCGTCAGCGCCTGCAGGAGGTCGCCCAGCTTCTTCGCCAGCTGGGCCAGCTTTGCGCCGATCTTGCCCAGGGCCGTGGCCACCGTGCCGATCGTCGTGCCGATGAAGATCGCGATCGACGCCCCGAACGTCACCGGGGCCAGGGCCGCCGCGATCAGGGCGCCCTTGATGATCGTCGCCAGGAGCATGGCGATCAGGTCGCGGAGGATGCCGCGGAACGCGCCGACGATGCCGCCGGCGATCTTCATGTTCTTGCCGGCCTCGTCGAGGTAGCCGCCGAGGGAACCCAGTTGCGCCGTGACCGCGTCCATGTCCTTCTTGAACTGGTCCGCGGCCTGCCCGCTCCACTCCTTCAGCAGCGTGTCGAGCGCCTGCTGGTGGTCGGCCGACCACTGCTCCAGCTTCTTCTTCTCCGCCGTCAGCGCCTCGCTCGCCGCGGCGATGCCGATCGGGTCGCCCATCAGGATGTCCAGCGGCCAGCGCAGGATCGTGATGTGCTCGATGAGCCAGCCGATCCCGGCCGTCAGCAGGCTGCCGATCGGGTCCAGCACCAGCCCGATGGTCTCCAGCGCCATGCCGGCCGAGCCGATGCCGATCGCGACCTTGTCGTGCTCCTTGACGGCCTTGTCCAGGCCGATCGCCGCCTCGAAGAAGCCCGCGCCGGCCGACGCGTTGTCGCTGTTGAACAGTTCCGAACCGTGGAGGCTGACGTCCTTGCTCTGGTAGTCGTCGCCCACTATCCGAACCTCACGATCGAGTTCACGGCGTCTTCTTCGCCCGACTGGTAGCGCTTCGCGGCCTCGGTGACCTTGTCGGCGAACTCGCCGATCGTCTTGGCGTACTCCCCGAACTGGTGGTGCGCCTTGTCGGTCCAGGTGCTCGCGCCGGCCGCCATCAGCTGGCACGCCGGGTTGATGCCGAACATGCCGGGGTCGCACACCATGCCGCCGACGAGGTCCGCCGTGCTCTGCAGGTTCTTCTGCAGCTCGTCGAGGTGCTTGCCGAAGTTCGCCAGCGGGTCCGCCGAGACGCGGAAGCCGCCGCCGGTCACCAGGGGTTCGATTCGTCGTCGGAACGGTCGTCGGCCGCGGGACGGCGCCGGGGCACGGACGGCGGCGACGGCGGGACGGCCGGGGGCGGCGGCGTGGGCTCGGCGCTCTCCGGCGTCGCGAAGTCGCCGTCCGGCGGTGGGTCCGGCGGGAGAAAGGACCGGACCATCGCGGTCGACTCGCCGTCGCCGTTGATCGTGGCGAAGGAATCCGCGACGGCGCGGGCGGTCTGGCGCTGGGCGTCGCGCACCGCGCCCATGATCGCCGCCGTCAGCCGGGCCGGGCCCAGCTCGCACGCCCGGTGGCCGAGCTCGAGGTTCGTCAGGGCGCCGTTCGGGGCCAGGGTCACCGTGACCGAGCCGTCGCGGGTGCGGACCGTCGCCCCGGCCGCCGAGAGCGCTTCGTTCAGCGCGGCCGCCTTCGACTGCATTTCCCGGACCTGCCGCTCGAGCAGGAGCTGGAAATCTTCGCCTGGCCCCAGGTTCGGTTGCACTGGATCGACTCCTCGAAGCGCCGGCGCACTCGGCCGGACGCCTTGATCGGCCAGGTTAGCGCACACCGGATGGTCGTCCGGCGTTAACGGGGAGTATGCCTGGTTGTTCCCTCGATGGTGCCCTTGTGCCCTCTACTGTGGACCTTCGGCCGCCCGGGCGGCCCGCTCCACCTCGGCGTGCCGGGCCTCCCAGAAGCTCGCGTCCCGGTCCGACGCGGTCGTGCCGTCCAGGTGCTCACGCAGGATGTCCGCGTGGCCGGCGTGGCGGTTCGTCTCGGTCAGCACGTGGACCAGGATGCTGAAGAGCAGGACGTCTGGACGCGGCCACCAGGGCACGTGCCCCGGCGCGTCGACGGCCAGCTCGGTGATCGTCGCGTCGGAGTGGGCCCACGCCCGGCGGTAGCGGGCGATGATCTCCGCACGCGACTCGTGCTCCGTCGCCCACATGTCCGTGCCGCGCGCCGCGAGGTCGTCCCACCGGGGCAGCGGCTCGGGGAACGGCCGGCCGAAGACGTCGCCGAAGTACCGGGCCTCGGTCAGCGTCAGGTGTTTGACCAGGCCGAGCAGATTGGTCCCCGTCGCGGTCAGGGGACGGCGGACGGCGTACTCGCCGAGGCCGTCCAGTTTCCCGAGCAGCTCCTCTCGCACCTCGCGCAGGTCACCGTGCAGGTAGGTCTTCGCGAACTCGTCGATCATGGCCGCCAGCTTGTCAGCCCACGGGCACCCCGCGCACCGAAACCGGGCCGCGCGTCGGGTCCAGCTCGAGCTGCTGGTCCACGCCGGACGGCGTCAGCACGTCGAACGCCTTCGGCGCGGTCGCCGGGTCGGCGGCGCAGATCGGGGCCGTTCCGCCCGCCGCGCACAGGCCGAATGTGTACTGGCCCGCCGTCGGCGTGAACGGCCGGGCCTGGTCCGGCGAGTTGCCGTCCTGGCCGGTCAGCACCACCGCGAACGTCCAGCCCGGTCCCGGTGTCCCGAAGGCCGACTTCGCCACGCTGACCGTGATGTACCGCGTTGCCTGCGAAGCCTGCACCGACGGCGTGGCCAGCGAAGCGCCCGAAGCGTCGACGAGCGCCGGGTCGGCGAAGCCCTGGACCTCGATACGCCTGCTCCACGCGTCCTGCGGGGCGATCGTGTACGCCCGGCTCGGAAACGGCGCCGCGGTGGACGTGGCCGTCGCCGCCGGGTCGTGGCCGTAGATCGTCAGGAGCTGGGCGCCCAGCGGGGAGCCGAACGTCGGCGACAGGTCGCGGACCTGCGCCCGGAACACCAGCGTGCTGCCCGAATCGATGATCTGGAACCGCTGCAGGTCGAACGCGCCCGCGTGGAAGTCGCCCGCCGTCGGGTACGTGTACGTTCCCGGGCCGTTGTCGTCGCCGTCCGGGTCCGTCGTGTCCAGCAGCACCGTTCCGGTGACGAAGTCCGAGCTGATCGTCTTCTGCGCGTACCCCGTTCCGGCGCCGGTCGCGGTCGCCGTGACGACGTTCGCGCCGAGCGGCGTCGGCACCGTCGCGCTGAACGTCCCGGCCGCCGAAGCCCGGGTCGACAGCACCGTGGTCGTCCCCGCGTCGGTGGCCGAGACGGCGAGGTCGACGCGGCTGCCCGCGGGCGCGGTCCCGCTGACCTGCGCGGTCGCCGTGGACACCGACGCGGGCGCGTCGAGCGTCACCGGCAAGGCGGCCGGAGCGGCGGCGTACCGCGCGCGGACCTCGGCGGGCTGCTCGGGCAGCCGGCCGTCGGCCAGGGCCCGGGCCAGGCGCACCGACTGCGACTGCGCCCAGCTCAGCGGCGCCACCGAGCCGACGGACTGCCCCGGGGTGAAGCCGATGGACGCCGTCTTCGGGTCCGTGCCGTACGGGGACGCGGGCAGCGCCGGGTTCTCCCAGATCTGCTCGGGGATCAGGCCCGTCCCGTTCGTCTGGGCCCGCATCGCCCGCAGCAGGGCGGCCGCGCCGGCCCGGTCGCCGGTCTGGACCGCCTGCTCGCCGCGTTCGCCGGCCAGCACCGGCCACAGGTGCCCGGACCCGGTGTTTGTCGACGGCCAAGGCGCGCCCGTCGGGCCGCAGTTCGTCGGGTCCGGCTCGTAGCAGTCGCCGTAACCGTCCTCGCTGCCCGCCGCCGACGTCCCGTAGCGGTACCAGCCCGGCCCGGCCGGAGTGTCCCGTTTGATCACGCGGTCCACGACGGCGAGCGACGCGGCGACGTCGGGGTCGTTCGCGGGCAGCACGCCGAGGCGGGTCAGTTCGAGGAACCCGGCGTCGACGACCGCGCGCTGGTCGGCGTCGATCGAGCCGTTGCCCAGGTTGTAGAACCACTCGGAGTTCGGGTCGCCGTTCTTGGTCAGCCGCAGGAAGTACCGGCCGCCGTACGGCCCGTTCGACGTCACGGTCCAGCCCTTGACGCTGCGCTGGAAGTGGTCGGCCGTGGCCCGGTAGACGTCCGCGCGCGCCCGGTCGCCGTTGCGCTCGGCGATCACGCCCGCGGCGACGAGCCCGGCGATCTCCGCGGCGATCGTCGAGGGGGAGTAGCCGCCCTGTTCCTCCCAGCGCTCCGACCCGAACGCCGGGCCGTGCGCGACGACGAAGTCCGCGGCCGCGCGGATGTGGTCGGTGTACAGCGTCCGGTCGCGGTCGAGCCCGGCCTGCAGCGCCATCAGGATCGGGTACGCGCTCTCGTCGAGCTGGTCGCCGCCGGAGTCGGGTGCCTTCTTGCCGTTCAGCATGGAGTTGCGCGGGAAGCGGCCGTCCGGCTGCTGCTGGCGGGTGAACAGCCACCGGACGCTCGCCCGTGCCGTCTCGCGGTCACCGGCGGCCAGGAGGCCCGAGAAGCTTTCGTAGAGGTCGCGGGCGAAGATCTCGCGGTAGGAGCCGAAGTAGACCGGCTTGCCGCCGGGCGCGTCGCCCGCCGGCACCGCCTGGCCCCACGGGCTGCCGAGCGACGCGACGACCGCGCCCGGGAACGTCTTGTCCTCACTGGCCTTCAGCACGTTGACCGACTGGTAGTACGCGTCGGAATCCTTGCCC
This sequence comes from Amycolatopsis sp. NPDC004772, assembly GCF_053601215.1. NCBI lineage: Bacteria > Bacillati > Actinomycetota > Actinomycetes > Pseudonocardiales > Pseudonocardiaceae > Amycolatopsis > Amycolatopsis sp. NPDC004772. The sequence continues at coordinate 42,893 of NZ_JBSGBK010000029.1, read as the reverse complement.
CGCAACGGGATCAGCCCATTGTCGTAGTCACGCCACTCGCGCGCGTACTGGCGGTAGCTCGCCTCGAACGGCGTGCGCAGGCTCGCCCCTGCGGTGGCGACCGCGGCCCGGGCGTCCGCGCCGAAGCCGAGCGCCAGCACGGCCGGGCGGCGCGGCTGCAGGTCCAGCTGCGCGGTCTGGACGACGTTGCCGTCCGCCGCCGACGACGTCGTGTCGGTGAGCCGGTGCTCGCGGTCCAGCTGGGCCAGCCCGTCGCCGGCGGTGCCGGCGAACCCGCTGGACGTGCTGAGGAACCGGCGGTCGGCGCGCAGGGCGGCGGCCAGCGGGGTGCCGTAGTCGCGGGCCGGTGCGCTCGACACCGTGTTGCTGTCGGCGCTGACCAGCGCGGACGTCGCCGCGTCGACGGTGGCGGTGTCGCCGCCGCCGTTGGCCGGGCCCCCTCCGCCGTTGCCGTTGATGCTCGCGTCGAACCGCACGTAGACCTTGAGGTCCCGGCCGGAGTCCTTCAGCGGCTCCAGCCGGGTGCGGATGAGCACCCCGGTCCGGGCCGGGTCGGTCAGGTACTCGGTGACCAGCCGGTACCGGCCACTGCGCGGGGTCGACGTCACCTCGCAGGCCATCCCGCCCGCGCTCGTGCGGACCGTGTAGGTCATGTCCCGCGCCTGCAGGTCGGTGAAGCTGCGCCCGTCGGTGACCGCGAACTGCAGCGTTTCGACGTTCGTGTTGTCGATCACCGGCGCGTAGACGTCGGACAGCACGCCGCCCGCCACGGTGAACCACGCCTTGCTCGCCGTGTTCCGCGCGGTGCCCAGGCAGTCCTTGCGGGCCAGGCCGAAGTGGGAGAGGGCGCCCGGTCCCGGCGCCGGTGCCGCGGTGGCCGCGGGGGCGGGCAGGAGGGTCGCGGCCAGCACCGCGCACAGCACCACGGACGACGTCGACCGAATCATCCGCCCATCCGATCACGGCCGCCCGGGCCGCACCAGGTCCGAACGGTGCCCGGATGCCGTTATCGGTGATTGAGAATCCGAACCCGTGGGTAGCAAACCAGATGTCCCCCGAGGAGGTGAACGTGGAAGAGCTGGGATCGGACGGATGGCGGTACCGCGGCACGATTTCGCCACGGACGCTGCCGAGCTTGCGCCGGCACCTGGTGTCCTGGTTGCGGCGGCGGGCCGGTGACGAAGTCGGGCGCCAGGCCGACGACGTCGTGCTGGCGTGCTGGGAAGCGATGGCCAACGTGCTCGACCACGCCTACCACGGCCGCCCGGGGCTGATCGACGTCCGCGCCCGGATCGACCAGGACGTGCTGATCGTCACCGTCGCCGACCAGGGCCGCTGGACGACCCTGGAAGAGCGCGCGGACGGCGGCCGCGGGCTGCGCCTGATCCAGGCCCTGGTCGACGGGCTCGACCTCCGCTCGACCGACGGCGGCACGGTCATCACGCTCACCTGGCCGTTCCCGGCCCGCCGCACCGCCTAAGGCGACTGCGCCGAGGACAGGTCTTCGACGAACCGGGCCGCGATGTCCCGCAGTTTCACGTTGGTCCGCTGCGACTCGGTGACCAGCCGCTTCATCGCGTCGTCGGCGCTGATCCGGTGCACGGCCATCAGGATCCCTTTGGCCTGCTCGATCACCGCCCGCGATCGCATCGCCGCTTCGAGCTCGACGGCCCGCTGCCGGGCGTGGTGGTAGCGCCGGGTCGTGCGCAGCCCGAACGAGACGACCGTGGTGTAGAGCTGCAGCAGCCGCGAGTCGGTCTCCGCGAAGCCGTGGTTGCCGTAGCCGAAGAGGTTGAGCGCCCCGGACAGGTGTTCGTCCACGCGCAGCGGCGCGGCGAGGTAGCTGCCGACGCCGAGGTCCAGGGCCCGCGCGGTGAACTCGGGCCACGCCGCCCCGGCCGTCGCCAGCGGCACCCGGACGATCTCGCCGGTTTCCGCGGCCTGCAGGCAAGGGCCGGCGCCCGCCGCGTACTGGGCCCGGTCGATCTCGACGGCCCGCTCGTCCGTGGCGGCCGCGGTCGTCGGCTCGCCGTCGCGGATCGCGGTGATGCTCGCCATGTCGGCGCCGGGCACGGCCCGGACGGCTTCGGCGCAGACGGCGTCGAGGATCTCCGCTTCGGTCGGCTCGCTCTCCAGAGCGCCCGTGAGGTCCGCCATCGCGGCGGTCAGCTCGTCGAGGTCTTCGGGCAGGATCGGTTCACCGGTCACTCGATCATCTCCCGTCCCGGACGGCGGCGGCTCGTACCGGACCGCTGCTGCTTCAACGGAACGGCAGAACCTTACTCGCGTATGCGGCGCGATCCGCAACACCGGATCCGGGAAGAGGGCGGTGGCACCCGGCCCGTCGCTCGCTGCTGAACGTCGTGGGTTGGGCGCCGGGGGCCACCTCGCGACGGACGGCAGCACAACCCACCCGACGCACCGTCGCTGCGGGCTGCTTACCCCGTGTGCCCGAGGTCAACCGTTCAGCGGACCATGACCTTCGTGACCTGGGTGAGCCCGGACACGCGCAGCACCCGGTCGAGCAGCCGCGGTGCGAGCAACCGGAGGTCGTGCTCGCCCGCCCGGTCGAACAGCACCGCGATGCCGGCGCTGTCGAGGTAGGTCACCCCGGTGAGGTCCACGGTGACGGCGGGGCCTGCGGCCAGCTCGCGGTCCAGCGCCGCGCCGAACTCCGCGGCGTTGCCCATGTCGATCTCACCGGTGACGGTCAGGACCCGGTCGCCGTCGTCACCCGGGCCGCCGACCAGTGTGAGTGCCGTCGTCACGAACCGATCCTCCATTCCAGCGTGACGGTGGTCCCGGACTCGTCGTGCCGGAAGGCGACCGCGTCGGCCAGCGCTTCCATCATCGGCACGCCGCGTCCGCGCAGCACGTGGTTGTCCGGCGGCGGCTGCTTCCAGTGCCCCCGGTCGGTCACCGTGACGACCAGGTGCGCGCCGGTGAGCCGGGCCGCCAGGTGCGCGGTCGCCCCGGTGCCTGCGCCGTAGGCGTGCTCGACGGCGTTGGCGCAGGCCTCGCCGGTCGCGACCAGCACGTCCTGGGCGAGGTCCGGCTCGAGGGCCGCGTTGGCCAGCCACGCCCGCAGCCAGTGCCGGGTCGAGGCGAGGTGGTCCGGGTGGGCGGCGAATTCGAAGTCCAATGCGGGCACCGATCTGCGGTAGAGCAGCAGGGCGACGTCGTCTTCGTAGCCGCCGTCCGGGCGGAGCCGGTCCATCAGGGCGGCGGCGACGTCGTCGAGTTCCACTTCCCGCGTGTCGTGGGCGACCTTGGTGGCCCGGTCCATGCCGTCGTCGAGCGGCTCGCGGCGCCGCTCCACCAGGCCGTCGGTGTAGAGCATCAGCAGCGAGCCGATCGGCACCACCGCGGTGGCCTCCGGACGCGGTTCCGCGATCCGGACGGCCAGCGGCACGCTGCTGCCGGCGTCGAGCTGTTCCGCCGGGCCGTCGAGGTGCACCAGGGTGGCGGGCAGGTGCCCGGCGCTGCTGTAGGTGAGCGTGCCGGTGGCCGGGTCGAGGACGCCGCAGAACACGGTGGTGCACAGGGCTCCCGGCAGGCGCCAGGCGAAGCGGTCGAGCGCCACGAGGGTGTGCGCCGGGCTGCTGGCCTCCAGCAGCAACGCGCGGCAGGCGCTGCGCAGCTGGCCCATCACCGCGGCCGCGGCGAGCCCCCGGCCGACGCAGTCGCCGACGACGATGCCGATCCGGTCGCCGGCCAGCGGGACGACGTCGTACCAGTCGCCACCGACCTCCAGGGGCGGGTTCGCCGGCTCGTAGCGCACCGCGAAGCCGTCGGGCAGCCGGGCCGGGCCGAGGATCGAGCGCTGCAGGGCCAGCGCCACCTCCCGCTGCCGGTCGTCGCGGTGGGCGCGGCGCAGAGCGTGCGCCAGCGTCCCGCCCAGCAACGCCAGCAACGTCCGGTCCTCGGTGCCGAGCGGGCGGTCCGGCGCGGGCTCGACCCAGAGCGTCAGCCGGCCGCCGGGGTGGTCGACGGTGGTGCCCGCGCCGCTGTCGGCCGGGGTCGCGTGCAACGCCGGGAGCGAGCGGACGTGGTCGAGCGTCTCGCGCAGCGGCGCGGTGAGGTCCGCCCAGCGCCGGTCGGCGGGATCGGTGGACGCGAGCTCCGGCTCGCCGTCCTGGGACCAGGTCACCGCGAGGACGCGCTGGGCGTCCCACAGTTCGCGCAGCAGCGCCAGCGCCGTGCGGAGGACCTCCGGCGCCCCGCTGATGCCGGTCAGGCGCTGGTTCATCGCGGCGAGCGCACTTTCGCGCTGCACGGCGTAGCGCTCGGCCGTGACGTCGCGGACCGTGCCGACCACCCGGCGGCGGCCCTCGTCGTCGTGCAGCTGGTTGTAGGCGATCGCGGTCCAGACCCGGTGCCCGTCCCGGTGCCGCATCGGCAGGACCAGGCTGCCGGTGCGCTGGCCCCAGGCGTGCTCGGACGCCTCGGCGACCTGGCGGTGGGCGGTGGAGTCGGCGCCGGAGTCCGGCCACCACGGGAACGGCGGGGCGTAGGGCAGCCCGTCGGTGCCGAAGCCGAGCAGTTCGGTGAACGCCGCGTTGATCTCGACGACCCGGCCCTCGGCGTCGCAGACGAAGAAGCCTTCCTGCAGCGAGTCGATCATCGCCGCGCGCCACCGGGTGTGCTGGGTCCGCAGCCTCGCCAGCTGGACGGTCGTGCGGACGCGGGCGAGCAGCTCCCGCGCCGAGAACGGCTTCACGAGGTAGTCGTCGGCTCCGGCGGCCAGGCCGTCGACGGCGGCTTCCTGCCCGGCCCGTGCCGAGAGCAGCAGTACCGGCACGGCGGCGGTGCGCGGGTCGCCGCGCAGCTCGGCGAGCAGGCCGAGGCCGTCCAGCCGCGGCATCATGACGTCGCTGATGATCAGCTCGGGCGGCTCGGCGCAGGCGGCGGCGAACGCCTCGACGCCGTCGCGCACCGCGGTCACCGCGTAGTCGTCGCGCAGCAGCCGGACGAGGTAGTCGCGCATGTCGGCGTTGTCGTCGGCGACCAGCACCCGCGCACCCGCGGCCGCGGCGGGCGCGGGCCGGGCCTCCTCACCGGTGTCCGGCAGCCAGCGCAGGGCTTCCTGCACGTACGGTTCCGCGGACTCCGCGTCCACCGTGAGCCCGCCGGCCGTGGGTCCGGCGACGACGTGCTCGGCGGGCAGGTGCCGGGTACCCAGCGGCACCCGCACCCGGAAGGTCGTCCCGGCGCCCGGTGTGCTCTCCACGGTGACGCTGCCGCCGTGCATGCCGACGAGCTCGCGCACCAGCGCCAGGCCGATCCCGCTGCCCTCGTTCGACCGCGCCCGCGCCGACGGGATCCGGTGGAACCGCTCGAACAGCCGCGGCAGCTCGGCAGCGTCGATCCCGATCCCGGTGTCGGACACCGCGACCACGGCGTGCCCGGTTTCGGCCGTGCTGGTCACCCGGATCGCGCCGTCGAAGGTGAACTTGACCGCATTGGACAGCAGGTTGAAGACGACCTTCTCCCACATCCCGCGGTCGACGTGCACCGGCTGGTCCGACGCGCGGCAGTCAACCTGGAACACCAGCCCGGCCCGCTCGACGGCGGCGCGGAAGACGCTCGCCAGCTCCGCGGTGAACGTGCCGAGGTCCACCGGTTCGAAGCGCGCCTGCATCCGGCCGGCTTCGATCCGGGAGAAGTCGAGCAGGTTGTTCACCAGCCGCCCCAGCCGCAGGGCGTTGCGCTGGATGACGTCGACCTCTTCGCGCACCCGGTCACCGGCGCCGTCGAGGGCCTCCCGCAGCTCGGCGGCGGGGCCGAGGATCAGCGTGAGCGGGGTCCGGAACTCGTGGCTGATGTTGGCGAAGAACGTCGTCTTCGCCGCGTCCAGCGCGGTCAGCTCCTCGGCACGCTGCTGCTGGGCCCGGTAGGCGATGGCGCCGTTGACCAGCGCCGTGGTCTGCTGGGCGACCAGCCCGAGGAACGTCCGGTAGGACTCGTCGAGCGCGCGCCCGGAGCTCGCCGCCAGCACGAGCACGCCGGTGGCCGCGTCCCCGGCGTCGCCGGGCAGCGGCAGCACGACCGCCTCGGTGGGCGGGGTGGACCAGCCGCCCGGCGGCAGCTCGCCGATCGTCCCGCCGGACACGGTCCGCGCGACACCGTCGGCGAGGACGTCCTTCAGCGGCCAGGCGGCCGCGTCACCCGCGCCTTCGCCGCCGGGGGTGACGGCCGCGAGCGCGAGTTCGCCGTCGCCGTCCCGGATGTGGATCGCGGCGTAGGGGACGTCCGCGCCGGCCCGGCCCAGCACGCCGGCGACCAGTTCGCAGGCCTCGCCCACGGTCCGGCCGACACCGGCCTGCGCGCCGAGTTCGCGCAGCGTCGCCAGCCGCCGGGCGCCGATCACGCGCTCGGTCGTGTCGGTGACCGCGGTGAACACGGCCCGGACGTCGCCGTGGTCGTCGTAGACCGGGCTGTAGGAGTACGTCCAGTAGGTCTCTTCCCAGTAGCCGTGCCGGTTCATCGGCAGCAGCAGGTCCTCCGACCAGGTCGCCTCGCCGGTGGTCATCACGCTGTCGAGCATCGGGCCGATGATGTGCCAGATCTCGCCCCAGACCTCCGCGCCCGGCTTGTCCAGCGCCGGGTGCTTGGTGCCCAGCAGCGGCAGGTACGCGTCGTTGTAGAGGAACCGCAGCTCCGGCCCCCACCAGACGATCATCGGGAAGCGGGAGGTGAGGCAGATCCGGACGGCCGTGGTCAGGCTCGCCGGCCAGTCCCGGGGCGCGCCGAGCGGCGACGACGTCCAGTCGAAGTCCCGCATCCGGGCGGCCATCCGGCTGGTCCCGGGAAACACGGCGCGGTGGCCGGCCTCTTCCCCGACGCTCATCACACTCCAGGTTCACGCGGCCCAGGCCGAGCCTACCCGCCCCGGCGCCGCCTCGCCGGGTGTGTGCGACGCTGCGTTCGGGTGATCAGCCGCCGGTCAGCCAGGTCATGGTGACCGTGGTGCCGTCGTCGCGGTGCACCTGCGCGCTGTGGTCGGCGAGGGTGTCGATGAGCAGCAGGCCGCGGCCCCGCAGCCCGTTCGAGGCGACCGGCGGGCGCCAGGTGCCGTAGTCGGTGACGGTCACGGTCAGCCGTCCGGGCAGGGCTTCGGCCCGGACGTCGACCGGGCCTGTCTCGCCGGCGGGGTAGGCGTGCTCGGCCGAGTTGGCCATCGCCTCGTAGCCGGCGAGGACGATGTCCTCCCGCCGTTCGAGGCCCAGCGGCAGCGTGGCCAGCCACCGGGCCAGCGCTTCCCGCAGTTCCGGCAGCCGTTCGGCGATGGCGGACGTGCGCCGGTGGAAGGAGGCCGGGGGAGCGGGCGCGCCGGGTTGGAGGGGGTCCGTCATGGGCTGTCCTCTCCGCGGTGGCGCACGTGGATCACGGCGATGTCGTCGTCGTGCCGTCCGCGCGTCAGTTCGTCGACGAGCTTGTCCCACGCCGTTTCGAGGTCGGCGGCGGTCAGCAGGCCCGGGATTCCCGCCAGCAGCCATCCGACGCCCAGCGTGAGGTCACGGGTGCGGCTTTCCACCAGCCCGTCGGTGTAGAGCACCAGGTCCGCGCCGACCGGGAAGCCGGCGGTGCGCTGCGGGAAGACCGAGCCGACGCCCAGCGGCTGGGCCAGCGCCTCGCCGATCTGCTCGGGCGGCTCGCCCGGGCGGATCAGGATCGCAGGCAGGTGGCCGGCGTTGGCGTAGGCGAGCGTCCCGTCGGCGGGCCGGTGGACCGCGTAGAAGCAGGTCACGAAGCTTTCGCCGAACAACCCGGTGGTCAGCTCGGAGACGTTGCGCAGGACTTCCGACGGCGGCAGCTCCAGCAGGGCGTAGCTGCGGATGGCCGTGCGGACCTGGCCCATCACCGTCGCCGCGGTGACGCCGTGGCCGACGACGTCGCCGATGACGAACGCGGTGGCCCCGGACGGCAGCCGGATCACGTCGAACCAGTCGCCGCCGACCTTGCTCCCGGTGGCCGCGGGCAGGTACCGGGTGAACACGTCGAGGCCCGGGGTGGTTGGGGCGACCGGCAGCATGCTGCGGGACAGCTCGGTGGCGAGGGTGCGCTCGCGCTCGTACAGGCGGGCGTTGTCCAGCGCGATGGCCGTGTAGGCGGCGATGCCCTCGGCCAGGTACTCGTGCCGCGCGGTGAACCGGTCCGGCTCGGGGTGGCCGAAGAAGAACCCGCCCAGCACCTCGCCGGAGGTCGGGCTGAGCACCGACACGGCGAGGTAGCTGCACACCGGCAGGTGCCCTTCCGGCATTCCGTGGTGGGGCGCGTTCCGGCCGAACCGCGGATCCTTCGTGATGTCGGGGCTGCGGACGGTGCCGGCGCCGTCGAAGGTCGGTGCGAACACGTCGGTGTTGCGCGGCATGGGGAACCGGGCGAACGCCTCCCGCGGCACCCCGGAGATCGTGTACAGCGTGTACGACTCGCCGAACTCGTTGATCAGGTTGTAGAAGAACGCGCCGAAGCCGGCTCCGGTCGCCTTCGTGGCCGCGTCCGTCGCGTCCTGCACGATCCGGTCGATGTCGAGCTGCGCGGTCAGTTCCCGGCCGGTGGAGTGCAGCGCGTCCAGGACCGCGGCTTCGCCCCGCAGCCGCCGGACGGTGGCGGCCAGGCCGGCGGTGGCGGCGTCGATCGCGGCGGCGACGGCCGCGGGCACCCCGCCGAGGTTCTCGGTGGTATAGACCAATGCGCCGCGCTCGCCGCCGTCGGCCGCGACGGCGACCGCGTGGGTGATCTCCTGGCCCGGCACCAGGTCCGCGAGCGCCTCGGGATCGGTCACCGCCCGCGCGACGTGCTCGCCGAGCACCGCGCGCACCTCGGCCGCGCCGAGGGCGTGGACCTCGGTGGTGGCCGGAACGCCTTCGCCGCCGACGAAGGCGGCCCGCACCGCGTCGAGGACCGTGTCGAACTCCGAACGGGACGCCATCAGGGAGCCAGCGCTTCGGACAGCGACGGGTAGATGGCGAACTCGTCGATCAGCCGGGTCAGTTCCAGCGGGCGCAGCGTGATCCGGCCGGTGGCCACCACCCGCAGCGGCGCCGAGGCGCCGGGCCCGCGATGCGCCCGGACCAGCTCGGCCATGCCCGCCGAGGCCAGGAACGTGACCTCGGTGAGGTCGATGACGAGCAGCGACGGCCGCAGCCGCGCGGCCCGTTCGGCCAATTGGCGCAGTTTCGGGGCGAGCGCGAGGTCGAGGGCGCCTTCGACGTGGAGCACCGCCACGCCGTCCCGGTGCTCCAGCACGACCGATCCCGCGGGCCCGGCGGCGTCGTCGAGTGAGTCCCCCGTCACGTCCCGTTCGCCCATGGCGCCCATGGCGCCCATCTTGCCTGCTGGGAGAGGCGGCCGAAAGCGGAGGGGGTGCTGACACGGCGGCCGGTGGCCCGGGCAGGCATGATTGACAGTGGTTGAGCAGACAGCCTTCGTGATCACGCACGCCCGCCGGTTCCCCGGTGGAGCTGCCGAAGGCGAGGAGAAAAACCCATGACCGAGCACACCCACCTCGAAAGCTCGGCCACCGCTGTGCCGTTCGGGGAGTTCCGGATCGCCCGGACGGAGCAGGGAGAAGCAGTCGTCGTCGAGGTCGCCGGAGACGTGGACACGACCACCGCGCCCGCACTCGTGCAGGCCGCGGACGAAGCGCTGGCGGCGCAGCCGCCGGTGCTGGTGGTCGACCTGACCCGCGTCGAGTTCCTCGCTTCCCCCGGCCTGACCGCGTTGCTGACCATCCACCGCAACGCCGGCACCGGCACCGCGGTCCGGATCGTCGCGTCCGGCCGGGCCACCCTGCGCCCGATCCAGCTGACCGGGCTGGAGGAGAGCCTTTCGCTCTTCCCGACCCGCGAAGCGGCGCTCGCCGGGTCCTGACCCGATCGTCCCGGCCGCTTCACCCGGCCGGGACGGCACGGCGCCGGATGGCCAGCACGGCGACGTCGTCCTGGGCCGCCCGGTTGCCGATCATCGTCGCCATCACCTGCGCGCAGACCCGCTCGGGATCCCCGGCGCGCACGGTTTCCGCCAGCTGCGTCATCCCGACGTCCACCGGGCGGTCCCGTCGCTCCACCAGGCCGTCGGTGTAGAGGACCAGCACGGCGTCTTCGGGCAGCTCGACCATCGTCGTCCGGCGCTCCGGCACGCCGATGGTCAGCCCGATCGGGGGATCCGGGGGCGAGTCCACCAGCCGGCCCGGCTCGCCGGGCTCGGCGAGCACCGGGGGCAGGTGCCCGGCGAGCGACAGCGTCAGCGCCTCGCGGTCCGGGCCGATGATCCCGTAGGCCACCGTGGCCATCGCGCCGTGTTCGAAGTGGTTGGCCTTGCGGTCGAGCTTGGCGAGCACCTCGGCGGGGCTTTCGGAGTCGAGGGCGTAGGCGCGCAGGGCACTGCGCAGCCGCCCCATGATCACCGCCGCGTCGAGGCCGTGGCCGGAGACGTCGCCCATCACCACGCCGAGCCGGTCACCCGGCAGGGAAAACAGGTCGTACCAGTCCCCGCCGAGCCCGGTCTCGGCACCGGGCACGTACCGGGCGCCGAAGTCCAGGCCCGGCACGTCGGGCAGGCTGCTGGGCAGCAGGCTGCGCTGCAGCGCCATGGTGGCGGTGCGGTTCTCCTCCAGGGCCTCCACCTGGATCGCCATCGCGAGGCGGTCGGCGAGCAGCTGCATGGTGGCCACTTCGGGCTCGCCGAACTCCCGGTGCGCGACCGACCCGACGTGCAGGACCCCGACGAGCTCGCTGCCCGCCAGCATCGGCACGCCGAGCATGGAGTGCAGGCCGCGTTCCCACAGCAGGGAGTTCACGACGGTGGTTTCGTCGACGTGGTCCAGGATCACCGGAGCGCGCTGGAGCGCCACCGTGCCGGCGAACCCGCTGCCCACCGGCACCCGCACGCCCTGGTGGACCTCCTCTTCGATGCCCGCCGCGGCGAACGCCACCAGCTGGCGGCCGCTGGGCTGGTACCGCAGGACGGTCGCGGTGTCGACCGCCATGACCTCACGCAGGCGGTCGAGCGTCTCGGCGAGCATTTCGGCCAGACCGAGGTGCGCGGCCGGAGCGCCGATGATCGCCTCCAGCTGCTGCAGCCGGTTCTGGGCGTCGAGACTTCGCGACATGGAACGACCCTAGCCGCAACCACTTTGCGGTCCTAACCATCCCGGGTTTCGACGGCGGGTCCCGCGGGGTACCAGCCGGTCGTGAACGTCGACTTGGACTGGGTGGGTGTGCTGCGGCACGGCCAGAGCACCGGGAACGTGGCCAGGGAAGAGGCGGAATCGGCCGGCGCGGACGTGATCGAGATCGCCGAGCGCGACGCCGACGTGCCGCTCACGGACCTGGGCCGGGAACAGGCTTCCGCGGCCGGGAAGTTCCTCGCCGAGCACCCGCCGGACGTCGTCGTCACCTCGACCTACCGCCGCGCCTGGGACACCGCGCGGCTGGCCGTGCCCGACGGCGTGCCGATCGTCCCGGACGAACGGCTGCGCGACCGGGAGCTCGGCGTGCTGGATCTGCTGACCTCGCACGGCGTCGCCGAGCGGTGGCCCGACGAGCTGCGGCGCAAGCGGCGGCTGGGCAAGTTCTACTACCGGCCGCCGGGCGGGGAGTCCTGGGCGGACGTCGTGCTGCGGCTGCGGTCCCTGCTCACCGAGCTGAGCGTGGAGCACGCCGGAAAGCGCGTTCTGCTGGCCGCGCACGAGATGACCGTCTTCGCCCTGCGCTACTTGCTCGAAGGGCTGCCCGAACCCGATCTGCTGCGCGCGGCGAACGCCACCGAGGTCCCGAACGGGTCGGTGACGGCCTGGGAACGCGACGCCGACGGCGGGTTCACCATGGTGCTGGCCCAGGAGGTCGGCCACCTGCACGCCACCGACACCCCGCCGACGGCGGACGACGATGCCGCGCAGCAGCTCACCTGACCCGGCGCCGATCAGCCCGGCCCTGCTGCGGGACTGGCGGATCGGCGCGGAGGACCGGGGCACCGTGCTCGTGCTCGGCGGCGCCCGCACGGTGCCGGGCGCGCCGGCGCTGTCCGGGACCGCCGCCCTGCGCGCCGGAGCCGGCACGCTGCAGCTGGCGGTCGCCGAACGGCACGCGAGCGCGATCGGCGTCTCGGTGCCCGAGTCGTCGGTGTTCGGCCTGCCGGAGACCCCGACCGGGGCGATCGCCGCCGACGACAGCCTGACCGAAGTGCTCTCCGGCGCCGGCACCGTCGTGATCGGCCCCGGCCTGACCGGCGTCGCGGAGACCGAGGAGCTGCTGCGCCGGCTGGTGCCGGCGATCGCCCCGGACGCGCGGGTGGTGCTGGACGCCTTCGCGCTCGGCGCCCTGAGCCGGGACCCGGCCCTCGCGGAGCCCCTGTCCGGCCGGCTCCTGCTGACGCCGAACCGGGTGGAAGCCGCTTTCCTCGACGGCTGCGAGGAAAAGGACGTCGACGACCTCGAGACGGCGGTCCGGATCGCCGGCCGCTACGGCGGCGTGGTGCTGCTGATGGGCGTGGTCGCCGCGCCGGACGGCCGGGTCTGGCGCGACGGCAGCGGCCACGTCGGCCTGGCGACGTCCGGCAGCGGCGACGTCCTGGCCGGCCTGACCGGCGGCTTCCTCGCCCGGGGCGCGGCCGTCGACCAGGCGGCCTGCTGGGCGACGCACGTCCACGCCGTGGCCGGCCAGCGCCTGATCCCCGACACCGGCAGCACCGGCCTGCTGGCCCGGGAGCTGGTGGCGGAGATCCCGCGCGTCATCGCCGAACTGGAGCGCTGAGCGTCACCGCTGGGCGGTGGGCCGCACGATGACCTCGTTGACGTCCACGCCGTCCGGCTGCCCGATCGCGTAGGCGACGGCCCCGGCGATCGCGTCCGCCGGGAGGGTGACCGCGCGGTAGGCGCGCATCGCCTCCTGCGCACCCGGTTCGGTGATGCTGTCAGCCAGCTCGGACTCGGTGACGCCGGGGCAGATGGTCGTCACGCGGATACCCGGGCCGGCCTCCAGGCGCAGGCCCTCGGTGATCGCCCGGGCCGCGTACTTGGTGCCGCAGTAGACCGCGGCCGTCGGCACCACCTCGTGCGCGCCGGTGGAGGCGATCGTCACGAAGTGCCCGCCGCCTGCGCGCCGGAAGTGCGGCAGCACGGCCGCGATCCCGTGCAGCAGGCCGCGGACGTTGACGTCGATCATCCGGTCCCATTCCTCGACGTGCAACGAATCCAGCCGCGACAACGGCATCACGCCGGCGTTGGCGACGAAGACGTCGATCCGCCCGTGCGCTTCGACGGCGGCGTCGGCGAAGGCGGCGACGTCCGCGCGGTCGGTGACGTCGAGGCGGTGGACGTCGGCGGTGCCGCCCGCGTCGTGGATCTCCTTGGCCAGCACGGTCAGCCGGTCTTCGCGCCGGGCGCCGAGCACGACGTGGTGGCCTTCGCCGGCCAGGCGGAGTGCGGTGGAGCGGCCGATGCCGCTGCTGGCGCCGGTGATGAGGACGGTCTTCACAGGGTTCCTTCCGGGAAGTCGGCGGCGAGGGTGGTCTCGCGCCAGGTGTCGAACGTGGAGCGGAGGGCGTCGAGCCGGGCGGTGGCGATGTCGTAGGCGGCCCGGCCGAGGAGCAGGCGCAGCGGCGGTTCGTCGCTGCCGACGGCGGTGAGGATGGCTTCGGCGGCGCGGGCCGGGTCGCCCGGCTGCCGGCCGTAGGTCGCGAGCGTCGCCTCCCGGCGGGCGCCCGCGGTCTCGGCGTAGTCGTCGATGCGGACCGCCGACTGCCGCATCGACGGGCCGGACCAGTGGGTGCGGAACGCGGCGGGCTCGACGATGGTCACCTTGATGCCCAGCGGCGTCACCTCCGCGGCGAGGGACTCCGACAACCCCTCCACGGCGAACTTCGTCGCGTGGTAGTAGCCGGTGGCGCCGAAGGCGGCCAGGCCGCCGAGCGACGACACGGTGACGATGTGGCCGCTGCGCCGCGCCCGCATACCGGGCAGGACCGCCCGGGTGACGTCGGCGAGGCCGAAGACGTTGGTGTCGAACAGTTTCCGGATCTCCGCGTCCTCGCCTTCTTCGACCGCGGCGAGGTAGCCGTAGCCGGCGTTGCCGACCAGGACGTCGATCCGGCCGAACGTCGTCTCGGCCCGTTTCACGGCGTCGATGACCTGGTCGTGGTCGGTGACGTCGAGCGGCAGGGCGAGCGCGCGGTCCCCGTGCGCTTCGGCGAGGCCGGCGACCTGCGCCGGATCGCGGGCGGTGACGACCGCGCGCAGTCCGCGGCCGAGCACGGCTTCGGCCAGGGCGCGGCCGAGGCCGGTGGAGCAGCCGGTGATGAACCAGACCGGGTTTTCGGGCACGACGAAGTACTCCATCCATTGTGGAGGGATGTGGGAAAGGTGGGTTCAGGAAGCGGCGAGACTGCCCAGGAGCTTCAGCGCCGCTTCCGACGGGCTGCCCGGCTCGGCTTGGTAGACGATCAGCTGCTGCCCCGGGGCGCTGTTCACGGTCAGCGCCTCGTAGCTCAGCTCCAGCTCGCCGACCAGCCGGTGCCGGAACCGCTTGGTTTCGCGGGTCTTCTGCCGGATGTCGTGGCGGGCCCACAGCCGGCGGAAGTCCGCGCTCTTGACCGACAGCTCGCCGACCGTGTCGATGAGCTGCGGGTCGTCCGGGTCGATCCCGGCCGCCGCCCGCAGGCCGCCGACCGTGTTCACCGCCACGCGCTCCCACTCCGGGTAGAACTCGCGCGCGTCCGGGTCCAGGAACACCAGGCGGATCAGGTCGCCGCTGTGGGCGTGCCCGGCGAACAGCGCCTGGCCCAGCGCGTTGTGCGCGAGCACGTCCAGACACCGGCCGAGCACGAGCGCGGGCGTGTCCGGCCAGCCGTCCATCAGGCGCAGCAGGTTCGGGCTGACCTGCTCACGCCGCCGGGCGCGCCGGCGCCGGACCGGCTCCGGCCGGGCCAGCCGGTGCAGGTGGGCTACAGCGTCGTCGTCCAGCGCCAGCCCGCGGGCGAGCGCGTCGACGACCTGCGCCGACGGGTTCCGCTCCCGGCCTTGTTCGAGCCGGACGTAGTAGTCGGTGCTGACGCCGGCCAGCAGCGCCACCTCCTCGCGGCGCAGGCCCGCCACCCGGCGCGACCCGCCCGCGGGCAGGCCGAGCTCCTCGGGACCCACCTGTTCGCGGCGGGCCCGGAGGAACTCCCCGAGGGCGTTTTCCTTGGCCATGATCCGAGGCTAACCCGGAATCGGCGCACGAGCCTGGCCGTGGCGCACCCACCCTCAGACCAGCCGGATCGGCTCCTCGTCGTCGGCCGGGTCGGCGCGCAGCAGCGTCGCGGTGGCCGTCCGGCCGTCGACGTCCAGCTCCATGACCGCGTTGCCGAAGTGCGGCCCGGACACGCAGTGCCACGACAGCGGCGCGGGCGGAACCCCGGTCTTGCGCGCCAGCCACTCGCTCACCCTGGTGAGTGACCGCGCCCAGCCCGCCCGGAACAGCCGGTTCATGTACCACGGCACGGTGTTGTGCACCGGCGAGCAGGTCAGCTGGTGGACCGGCGCCGCGGTGCCGCCCGGGAACCACGCCTGCGCGACGTACGCGTGGTGGACGTCGCCCGAAAGCACGCTCACCGACGCGGGCCCGTCGTCCGCGACCCGGGCGATCAGCTTCGCCAGCCGCTCGAACGACGCGCGGAACGCCGGCCAGTGCTCCAGGTCCACCAGCTGCCGGAACCACTCGCTGGCCCGCCCCACCAGTCCGGGCCGGGCGCAGAGCCGCTCGTTGACCGACTGCGCGGCCGACAGCGCGGTGGGCAGCAGCCACGGCAGCGACGTGCCGATCAGCAGGTGGTCGAACTCGCCCGACGCCTGCTCCTCGATCCAGCCGAACTCCTCCTCGCCGATCATCGAGCGCTGCCCGCCCTCGAGGATCCGCCCGGCGCGGGAGTCGATCACCAGCAGCCGGACCGGGCCGAAGTCGCGCCGGTAGGACCACCGGGTGCCCTTGGCGCCGTCGGCCTCCCGGTCGGCGCGGTCGGCGAACTCGCGCAGCAGCTCGGCGTTGTCCTCGCCCGACTTGCTGACCTGCTGGTAGAGGTCGTCTTCGGCGAGCTCGCGCGGGCCGAGGTTGCCGAGGTGCTGGTAGACCCAGTACGAGACGAGCGCGCCGCGGATCCGCTCCGGCCACCACGACGTCCGGGCCATCTTCTCGCGCCAAGCCTGCGAAGTGTTCCAGTCGTCGCGGACGTCGTGGTCGTCGAAGATCATCGACGTCGGCACGGTGGACAGCAGCCAGCGGACCGCCGGGTCGCACCAGGCCTCGAAGTACAGGTGGCAGTACTCCTCGAAGTCGGCGACCTCGTGGCCGGGCGGCTGCTCGGTGTCCCGCCGGGTGGCGAGCCACTCCTGCGTCGCGTCGGTGGTTTCGTCGGCGTAGACCTGGTCGCCGAGCAGCAGCAGCGACTCCGGCCACTCGGCCTCGTCGAGGCCGGCGATCCGGTGGGCGTAGGCGGCGAGCGCGTCCGGCCCCAGCGCGTCCTGCTCCCGCGGCTTGCGGCAGGACCCGAACACCAGCCGGAACCGCGGATCGCCGGGTGCCAGCGTCCGGATCCGGCTCGGCGGCAGGTCGCCGTCCGGTTCGGGCCAGACGACGGCGCCGTCGAGCCGCACCTCGTACGGCGTGCTCCGCCCCGGCTCCAGCCCGGTGAGCACGACCAGCGCGTAGTGGTGGCCGGCGACCTCGAACGTCCGGGCACCGGCCTCGCCGATGCGTACTTCGCACGGGCCGTCCGTCTCGACCCAGATCGTCGCCGAGGTGGCATCGACGTGCCGCAGCAGCGGGCCCAGCAGGAGCTCGGTCATCCCGGAATCCTGCCAGAACTCCGGCGGCGCGGCCGATCGGTGAACCGCTCGAAAGTTCCCGAAACGTTTCGATAATCGTTGACCGGCCGGGGGACGGCGACGAACCATCGTCGCAGCTGCGCTCCCGCCCCCGGAAAGGATTCCCTCGAGTGCGAAGACTCCTCACCGCCCTTTCCGCCGCCGTCCTGGCGATCGCCGCGTCGATCGTGCTGGTCGTGGCGGCGCAGCCGGCGTCCGCGGCGAGCCTGACGCGGGTCACCGACTTCGGCAGCAATCCCAGCAACCTCAACATGTACACGTACGTCCCGGACCGCGTCGCCGCCCGCCCGGCGCTGCTGGTGGCCGTCCACTATTGCACCGGCTCGGCGTCGGCGATCTTCAACGGCTACGCCCGCGACTACGTCACGGCGGCCGACCAGTACGGGTACGTCATCGTGTTCCCGGAGGCCACCCGCAGCGGGCAGTGCTTCGACGTGTCCTCGCCGCAGGCGCTGTCCCGGGGCGGCGGCAGCGACCCCGTCGGCATCCTGTCGATGGTCAACTGGGCCAAGCAGCGCTACAACGTCGACTCGTCCCGCGTGTACGTCACCGGGTTCTCCTCGGGCGCGATGATGACGAACGTGCTCGCGGCGGAGTACCCGGACGTGTTCGCCGCCGGTTCGGCGTTCATGGGCGTGCCCGCCGGCTGCTTCGCGACCACCGACGGGTCCAGCTGGAACAGCCAGTGCTCGGGCGGCCAGCTGATCAAGTCCGCGCAGCAGTGGGGCGACCAGGCCCGCCAGATGAGCGGCGGCCGCACCGGCCCGTTCCCGCGGATGCAGCTGTGGCACGGCACGGCCGACGACACGCTGCGCTACCCGAACTTCGGGGAAGAGATCAAGCAGTGGACCAATCTGCAGGGCGTCAGCCAGACGCCGTCGTCGAGTGACGCCCCGCAGTCGGGCTGGACGCGCACCCGCTACGGTGCCACCGGCACGCAGGCGCCGGTCGAGGGCATCAGCGTCCAGGGCGCGGGGCATTCGCTGCCGCAGAACGGGATGATCGCGTACGCGATCGCGTTCCTGGGCCTGAACAGCGGTGGCTCCACGACCACGCCGACCACGACCACGACTTCCACACCGCCGGCCGGGACCACGCTGGGCAGCGCGGCGGCGATCAGCGGGCGCTACTTCGGCACCGCGGTTTCGGCGAGCAAGCTGTCGGACAGCGTGTACACGGGCATCCTCAGCCGTGAGTTCTCCATGATCACCCCGGAGAACGAGATGAAGATCGACGCGACCGAGCCGTCGCAGGGCCAGTTCTCGTACGCCAACGCGGACCGGATCGTGAACCAGGCGACGAGCCAGGGCGCCCGGATGCGCGGGCACACGCTGGCCTGGCACCAGCAGCAGCCGGGCTGGATGCAGGGCATGGAGGGTTCGGCGCTGCGGCAGGCGATGCTCAACCACGTCACCCAGGTCGCGACCCACTACCGCGGCAAGATCTACGCGTGGGACGTGGTGAACGAGGCGTTCGAGGACGGCGGTTCCGGCGCCCGGCGCAATTCCAACCTGCAGCGCACGGGCAACGACTGGATCGAGGCGGCGTTCACCGCCGCGCGGGCGGCGGACCCGGGCGCGAAGCTGTGCTACAACGACTACAACACCGACGACTGGAACCAGGCGAAGACCCAGGCCGTGTACCGCATGGTCCAGGACTTCAAGTCCCGGGGCGTGCCGATCGACTGCGTCGGCTTCCAGTCGCACTTCAACCCCAACAGCCCGGTGCCGTCGAACTACCGGACGACGTTGCAGAACTTCGCGAACCTCGGCGTCGACGTCCAGCTCACCGAGCTCGACATCGAGGGCTCGGGAACGGCGCAGGCGGCCAACTTCCGCACGGTCACCGAGGCGTGCATGGCGGTCACGCGGTGCACGGGCATCACGGTGTGGGGCATCCGCGACACGGATTCGTGGCGGGCGTCGGGAACACCGCTGTTGTTCGACGGCAACGGCCAGAAGAAGGCGGCCTACACGGCGGTCCTCGAGGCACTGAACGGCGACGTCCCGCCGACCACCACCACGCCCACCACCCCCACCACCCCCACCACCACGCCCACCACTACGACCCCGGCGCCTGGCGGCTGTTCGGCGGCGTACGCGCGGACGGCCGAGTGGAACGTCGGCTTCAACGGCCAGGTGACGGTGTCGGGGACGAACAACTGGACGCTGACGATCACGTTCCATTCGCCGCAGAAGGTGATCGGCAGCTGGAACTACACGGGAACGTGGGACAGCACCGGCTACGTCCTGACGGCCAAGCCCAACGGCAGCGGCAACGTCATCGGCTTCACGGTCCAGCACGGCGGCAACCTCACCGCCCCGACCGTTACCTGCACGAGTCCATAGTGGTCGTGATCACAGGTTCCAGGTGCTGCGAAAACTGTCGGTGGTGACGGATAGCCTCAGCACATGGAAAAGGACGACGCGACAGTCCCGGCGCACCAGCTCACCAAGGGCCAGTGGTTCTGGCACGAGCCGGCGCCGGGGCTGCCCGCGTGGCAGCTGCAGGTGAATTCGGCGGAGTTGCTGGAGGACTCCGTCGAGATCTTCACGACGGACGGGGAGCGGGAGCTGGTCTCGTACCCGAGGAACAGGCTGGTCCGCCTGGCCGAGGTGGCTTGAGGGGGTGGTCTGCCGGGCGCGCCGCGAGCCGTTCGCGCCCTGCAGGACCCTTTGGGCAGAGGGCCGAGCCTTCGGCCGCTCCGCCGGCGTCGGCCGGTCTCGCTTGTCCTTCGCGCGAAACCCGCCGAGCACGAACCCGCCGGCGCGCGGTCAGGCGAGCCGGCGGGTCGTGAGCCAACCAATCCTCGGCCGGCCGTTGCGGTGGCCGGCCTGGCGCGTCAGCCTGCGTCCCTGAGGGCCGGTGGGCGCCACGTCATGCGGACCGTGGTTCCCTTTTCTCCCGAGTCGATGTCGGTCTGGTCCGCCACCTGGTCGATCAGCAGCAGGCCGCGGCCACCCGAGGTGCGCAGGCCCGCCACCCTCGGGCGGGTTGCCGGGATGCCGCAGCCGGTGTCCGTCACCGTCACCGTGATCGCGTCGCCCTCCCGGCGAGCCTGCAAGCGGGCCCAGCCGTGGCCGTCCGGGTAGGCGTGGGCCGCGACGTTCGCCAGTGCTTCGTACGTGGCCAGCGTGATGTCGTGCGTGCTGTCCGGGTCGAGCGGGAACTCGCCCAGCCAGTGGATCAGCTTGCGGCGCAGGCCGGCCATCTCGTTGGGCAGGGCCGGCGCCAGTTCTTCGAAGGTCGAGGCGACCACGGCTCCGGCGGCAACGCGCTCCGGGGCCGTGGTCCCGGCTTGGTCGGCGTCGGTGCTCTCGCCCGTATCGACGCCAGTTTCCGGGGTATGTCGATACACGATCCGCTCCCATCGTTCAGCCGCAGTTCCCCCGTTTCAGCGGGCTTCTCCGATGGACTACCCACCGCCGCGAAGTCTTACCCGTTGTGCTTCGTGAGATGAGTCGCTACAGTGGAGACGCTCCTCGCGGATGCCGGCCCCTCGGCCGCCCGGAGGCAGCTCCCCGGATCCAGGCCGCTCGGCCTCTTTCCTTCTTCCCGGCCTCGCCGTCCGTGCGCAGGCCCATCACCATTTCTGGAGACACCCATGCCTTTTCACGGAATCCTCGACCTGTCCGGCAAAACCCCGTTCGTCCGGCCCGGCTACCGGCCCGCGCCCGACGACGTCGCGATCCCGCTTTCCCTTGTCCGCAAACACAATCTGCGGCCCGGCGACGAGGTCGACGGCACCCCCGAGGAGATCATCAGCGTCAACGGCCGCGACCCGCGCGAGCCGCGTCCGCGGTTCGCCGAACTCGTGCCGGTGCACCCGGATCGCCGGCTCCTGCTCGAAACGACGCCGGCGCGACTGCTGCCGCGCGTCATCGACCTCGTCACCCCGCTCGGACGGGGCCAGCGCGCCCTGATCGTTTCGCCGCCCAAAGCCGGGAAAACCACGGTGTTGCAGGAAATCGGCCACGGGCTGTCGGTCAACCACCCCGACTGCCGGCTGCTGGTCCTGCTCGCCGACGAGCGTCCCGAAGAGGTCACCGAGCTGAGCCGGACCATCCGCGGCGAAGTGATCGCGTCCACTTTCGACCGGCCGCCGGCCGAGCACGTGGCGGTGGCGGAACTCACCGTCGAGCGCGCGAAACGCTTGGTGGAGAACGGCGAAGACGTCGCCCTGCTGCTCGACTCGCTCACCCGCCTCGGCCGCGCGTACAACCTTTCGGCGCGCCCGTCCGGCCGCACGCTGTCCGGCGGCGTCGACGCGGCCGCGTTGCAGCCGATGAAGCGAATCCTCGGCGCCGCAAGGAACATCGAGGGCGGCGGCTCGCTCACGATCATCGCGTCGGCGCTGGTGGAAACCGGTTCCCTGGCGGACACGGTGTTCTTCGAGGAGCTGAAGAGCACCGGAAACCTCGAACTCAAGCTCGACCGCAAGACGGCCGAGCGACGCATCTTCCCGGCGGTCGACGTGGCGGCGTCCGGCACCCGGCGCGAAGAACTCCTGGTCACCCCGGGCGAACTGGCGGCAATGCGCGAGGTCCGGCGGGCGTTGCCGGGGCCGCACGCAATCGAGCAGCTGCTGGAGCAGCTCCGCAAGACCGGGTCCAACGCCGAGTTCCTGCTCCGCGTGACGGGCGCGGCGCTGCCGGAAGCGGCCTGAACGTTCAGCTTTCCCGACGTTCCCGCAGCTCACCGATCACTTTCGCCCCGACACCGCGCGCCTCTTCGGGGTGATCGGCCGGCTCGCCCTCGCCGGGGCGGTAGAGCGAGTCTTCGGCTCGGCCGGGATCCGAGGTGCCGGGCCCGGCGATCTCGGGCTGCTGATCGTTCGGTTGGGACATGTCCCGGAGGTACCCGTGCGCGCGCCTTCACTCATCGAGGCGGCTGGTAGGGAGTCGAACGCGGGTAGGACGGCCGTTCAGGCCCGCGGTTCAGCGTGGCAACGAGAAAGCCGAACCCGACAACGGTGACGACAAGCGAAGCCGCACCGGGAGCAAAGGCCCACCACCCAGCCCCGGCGGCGGCCACGACCCAGGCGGCGACGAGGGTCCGTTTCGCGGTGAGCGGGTAGGACTTCGGCAGCTCCCGGACGGCCACGCCACCGAGCACCAACAGCCCGGCGAGGCTGACGAGCAGCACGGTCAGGTACACGGGATGTCCTCCTTCGGCAGTAGGGCATCTCCGGATCGGCTACCCGCTGGGGCGATCGGCAAGCCGTGGTGTGGAGCACACCGGCGAGGTACGGGCCGGGTGGTGTGCGGCCGGGACTCCGGGAGCGCACCGCGGCGCTCGCGCAAGCCCTTGCGGCGCCGAACCGCACCTCGGCGGCCCGCCGCACGGGGCCGGGGGCGCGGTTGCCTCGGCTCAAGCGCTGGGGCGCCAAGGCGACCTGGCGGCTCGGCAGGCCGGAGGGCGCGGCGTGCGCCGGCTCAAGCCCGGCGGCACGGCGACGGTGGATCGGCGCGCGTGCGGCTCGGCTGGGGCGGCTGCGGCTGGCGTTTTGGCGAGGCGCACTGGCATGGGCGGGGCCTGGCGGGAGCGCACGGGCGCGGGTGCGCTCCGGCAAGGCCGACGGAAGCGTGGCCCGGCGCAGGCGCCGCCCGGCGAGGGCTCACCGGTGCGCGTGTGGCCTGCTGAGGGAGTTGCGGCGGCTTGGCAAGGGTGTGCTCGCGTGGGCGAGGCCGCGCCCGTCGGCCACGGCCTGTGGACCGCCATCCTCGGCGGCGTGCTCTTCTCCGCCAGCGACCACCGCCACTTCGCCCTGACGCTCCGCCTGCTGTTCAGCTACCTCGGTGTCGCCCTCCTCCACGCCCTCTGGGACGCCATGCACGGCATCGCCCTCGTGCTCACCCTCCTGCTCACCGGCACGCCCTGGCAGGACGTCCAGCTCGAACAGGGCTACCAGCCGCAGCCGACCGCGCTGCAGGCCGACGTCTTCACCGTGCTCTCGTGGGGTGGCCTCGCCCTCGTCTCGGTGATCGGCATCGGCTGGCTGCTCGCCGTCCGGGCGCGGGCCCGGCGAGGCGAACGGCCACCCGCCGTGCTGTGGCGGATCCCCGCGCGCTGACCCCTCACGTGCCGCGGCCGGTCGCCTTCTGCAGGGCGTCGATCCGCTCGGACGCCTCCGCCTTCGTCAGGCCCTCCGGCACCTCCTCACCGGCTTCCTGCGCCAGCGTCTGCAGGTACGACTTCTGCGGCCCGGTCATCGGCTCGTCGCCGGTCGTCCAGTCGCTCGGGTCCTTCTCCGGGTTGGGCTCCACCTGATCGGTCACGACTCCTCCAATCGAACGTTTGTTCGTCTGCGGTCGACTGTAGCGCAGGGGTCCGACAATCGCCGGTCACGTGCCGGCCGGGGGCGTGCTCGGGGCGCCCGCCTCGTGGCCCGGCCGCCCGTGCGTGCGGCGGTCGTCCTTCATCTGCTGTTCGTGCAGGTGGCGGCGTCCTCCGGTGAGCGACGTGAGCAGCTCGCGCTCAAGATCGCGGCACGCCTTGTAGTAGCCGTCGTCGTACTCCTCGACGACCTGGAAAGTCCACCGATCGGGTAAGACGTTGAGCCCGATGAGCTCTTGGGAGATCCGCCGGGCCCACTCGCCGTGGCCGGCCTTCTCGAGCTGCTCCACGGCCTCGCCGAGGGCCAGGTCCGCGCTGCCGGTCAGCTGGTGGAAGGAGTAGAGGTGCCCGCGGGCGCGCTCGATCGTCTCGAGTGCCTCGGTCACCTTGCCGACGGCTTCGACCGTGGCGGCGTCAGGGATGTCTTCCATGCGCGCAAAGTGCCCCGTCCCGCGATTTCTACACTTCGCGGAACGGGGCACCGGTCGTGCGCTCAGGCCGTGGGGCGCGTGGCTCCCGCGTACTGGCTCATCAGCGGCGAGATCTTGACGACGTCGCCGCTCGTCGGCGCGTGCACCATCTTGCCGTCGCCGATGTACATCCCGATGTGGGACACGGGGGAGTAGTAGGCGACGAGGTCGCCGGGCTGCAGCTGGTCGCGCGACACCGGCGTGCCGAATCCGGCCTGCGCCGCCGAGTTGCGCGGCAGGGAGATCCCGGCCTGCTTGTACGCCCACTGCATCAGGCCGGAGCAGTCGAACGTGCTCGGCCCGGTGGCGCCCCAGACGTAGGCGCTGCCGAGCTTGCTCAGCGCCGCGTTCACCGCGGTCTGGGCCGCCGCGGTGGGCGCCTTGACGTTCGGCGCCGCCCCGCCGGTGTCCTTCTGGGCGGCCTTGTCCGCGTTGCTGAGGGACCGGCTCTGCGCCTCGATCTGGTCGATCTGGCCCTGCAGGTCCTTCTTCTTGGCCTCGATGTCCGAGGCCAGCTTCGCCGCCGCGTCCCGGGCGTCCTGCGCCTGCTTCGCCGCGTCGGCGGCCGTCTTCTCGGCTGCCGCGGCCTTGGCCGCCGCACCGCTGAGGTTGTCCATTGCGGCGTTCTTGTCGGTCGCGATGACCTCGAGCGCCGCCGAACGGTCCAGGAAGTCCTGGGTGGATGTTCCGGCCAGCAGCGCCGACAGCTTGTTCATCTGGACGCCGCTGGTGAACGACGCACCGGCGAACTTGTCCACTTCGGACTGGTACTTCCGCTTCGCCTCGATCGCCTGGGCGCCGGCGTTCTTCGCGTTGGTGACGTCGGCGTTGGCCTTGTCGAGCTGGCCCTGCTTCGCGGTCAGGTCGTCCTGGGCGCGGAGCAGGTCCTCGTTGAGCTTTTCCGCCTGCGCCGCGAGTTCGCGGTACTTGGCGAGGGCGTCGGAGCCGGTCGGCGGCGCCTGGAGCACGGGGACGGGGGCGGCGGTGGCCGGCTGGGCCATGGTGACGACGGTGATCACCGAGGCCGCGGCGAGGGCACCTGACACCACGCGCTTGACGGGATGCGAACGCATTCTCGCGCGGGTCTCCTTTGCTGATCGGCCGCCGGCGGGCACCGGGACGGCGAGCCGGGGGCCTCGCCCGTCCCCGGGCGTGCTCGACCGCAACAGGAAGAGCCCGCGGTGGGGGTCCGGTACCCGGCAGGGGGTATCGGCGGCGATCTCGCGTCGCCGTCTGGGGACGACCGGGGGCCGCGAGATCTCGAACAGGTTACGAAACGAGCACGGGCGAGTCCAGTGGGGGCCCCTCGAAACTCTCCGTGACGCCGGTCAACACGGCTGGACCAGTGGAAACGTGCCCGAATGTGGCTGGGATTACATGCCGTCACCGGTCGATTTACCCTACCCACCCACCGTATCCAGGTGAGCTCCATGTCAAGAACAGGCCGGTCCGGTTTGTACGTCCCTTGTATCCGGTTGCGTGATTCTCCTCCCCACAACGAGATTCCGACCCATGGAGGACCAGGATGTTCACGAAGGCCGCCGTGCTCACGGCGCTCACCGCCGCGACGTTCGCCGTGGCCGCACCGGCCCAGGCCGAAACCGCGGCCACGACGGTGCTGCCCACGGCGAACATGGAGGCCGTGCTGAAGGCGGCCCAGATCGACCCGCGCCGCAACGACGACACCCAGACCCCGGGCGCCCACGACAGCGTCCTGCTCGTCGAGCAGGCGCTGCAGGCGAAGGGGCTGCTCGACAGCCAGTACGTCGACGGCTACTTCGGCACCACCACGATCACGGCGTACTCGCAGTACCAGAAGTCGTTGGGCTACACCGGTCTCGACGCGTCCGGCCTGCCGGGCAAGACCTCGCTGGAGAAGCTGGGCGAAGGCCGGTACACCGTCACGAACCCGATCTCCGCCGGCAGCCACGTGACCTACCACGGCAAGACCCTCAACACCCGCACCAAGGCGATGCTCGTTGCCGCGGAAGGGAAAGCGGGCTTCCAGGTCACGCTGACGCAGGGGTCGTACAACGCCGGCGGTGTCGACGCTTCGGCCGGCACGCACGACGGCGGCGGCGCGATGGACATCTCGGTGTCCGGCATGTCGTCGACCAACCGCAACAACCTGCTGAAGGCGCTGCGCAACGTCGGGTTCGCGGCCTGGTACCGCACGCCGGCGCAGGGCTTCGACTACCACATCCACGCGATGGCCGTCTCCGACCCGGACCTGTCCTCGGGGGCGCAGCACCAGACCGGCGACTACTACCTGGGCATGAACGGCCTGGCCGGCCGCGGCTCCGACGACGGCCCGCAGGTCACCAAGGTCACCTGGGAGGAGTACCAGCGCGGCTGACGCCGGTGGTGCGCCCGGCCGTGGTGGCACGGCCGGGCGCACCGGTGGTTTGATCGGAGGACCAACGACGTGGGGGTGTTCCGATGCCGCAGAAGGCGTTCCGGTTCGGCGTGGTCGCGGGCGCGACCGAGGGCGGCGCGAAGTGGCTGGCCACCGCTCGCCGGGCCGAAGAACTCGGCTACTCGACCGTGCTGTGCCCGGACAACCTGAACATGCCGACACCGACCGCCGCTCTCGCCGCGGCCGCCGCGGCGACGACCGAGTTGCGCGTCGGCTCGTTCGTCCTGGCCAGCCCGCTGCGCACGCCGCGGGCGGCGGCCTGGGAAGCGCACAGCCTGACCGCGGTCACCGACGGCCGGTTCGAGCTCGGGCTCGGCACCGGGCGGCCGGAAATGCGCCAGCAGGCCGGGGAACTCGGGCTCCCGTACGGTTCGGGACAGGACCGGCTCGACGCGGTTTCCGAGACGGTCGACCACGTCCGCAGGCTCGACGGCGCCGGGCACACGCCGGTGATGATCGCCGCCGGCGGGCCGAAGGTGCGCCGCCTCGCCGGGCTGAAGGCCGACATCGTCACGATGGCCGGCGGCGTGCTGACCACCCGCGAGGAGATGACCGGGCACGTCGAGGAAGTCCGTTCCGCCGCTGGTGATCGCGACATCGAGTTCGCGATGAACATCTGGGTCGTCGGCACCGAGGTGCCGCCGTGGATCCGCGGTTTCATCGGCGTCGACGCCGAGACGCTCATCGAGCACGACTCCCTCGGCCTGCTCCGCGGCGACGTCGACGAGATGGTGGCCGAGCTCGAACGCCGCCGCGAGGAACAGGGCGTGTCCTACTTCAGCGTCAACGGCGCGTTCCTCGAAGAGTTCGCCCCGGTGGTGGCGCGGCTGTCGGGGAAGTGAGCGTGGCGGGGTCGGTGTTGGCGCCGCAGAGCAGGACGGCCACGCGCTCGCCCGGCGCCGGCCGGTAGGCGCCGGAGAGCAGGGCGGCGAACGCGGTCGCCCCGCCGGGTTCGACGGCGAGGCGGTAGCGGTCCCACAACGCCGCCCGCGCTTCGGCGATCGCGGTGTCGTCCACCAGCACCGAGCCCGCGTCCGTGCGGGTGGCGACGGCGAAGGCGATGTCACCGAGCCGGGTCGCGCCCAGGGAATCGGCGGCGATGCCGGCGACGTCGACCGCGACCGGCTCACCCGCGGCCAAGGCGGAGTGCAGCGTCGGGATCGTGCGGGGCTCGACGCCGACCACCCGCGCCCGGCCTTCGACCGCGGCGGCGACCCCGGCCAGCAGGCCACCTCCGCCGACCGCGACGAGGATCGTGTCCAGGTCGCCGGCCTGCTCCAGCAGTTCGAGGCCGAGGGTGCCCTGCCCGGCGCAGATGTCCGGCTGGTCGTAGGCGTGGCAGAAGAGCTCGCCGGAGTCGGCCGCGTGCTTCACGGCCGCGTCGTAGGCGTCGGCGTACTTCTCGCCGACCAATTCCACCGTCGCGCCGAGCTGCCGGAGCTTCGCGACCTTCACGGCGGGCGCGGTCGCCGGGACGTAGACCCGTGCCGGGAGGCCGAATTCCGAGGCGGCGTAGGCGACAGCGAGGCCGGCGTTGCCGCCGGAAGCGGCCACGACGCCGATTTGTTCGCCCGCGGAGATGATCCGGTTGAAGGCGCCGCGGGCCTTGAACGACCCGGTGTGCTGCAACTGCTCCAGCTTGAACCACACGCCTTCGTCCGCGGCGAGCACCGGCGTCCGGCGGACCCGGCCCTCGATGCGCGCGGCCGCCCGTTCGACATCCGCGGTGCTGATCATGGCTCCAGCATGCGCGCGGCCCGCCGTAAGCACCAGCGACGTCTTCTATGCTGGATTAAGCAGAACTTATGGCTGGAGGCTTCCGTGCTCGACGCCCACCGCCTGGCCGTGCTGGCCGAGGTCGCCCACGCCGGCTCGATCGCCGCGGCCGCGCAACGGCTTTCCTTCACGCCGTCCGCCGTCTCGCAGCAGCTGGCGAAGCTGGAGCGCGACGTCGGTGCCCGCCTGCTGGACCGCCACGCCCGCGGCGTCACGCTCACGCCGGTCGGGGAGGCGCTGCTCGTCCACGCCGAGGCGATCGTCGGGGAGCTGCGGACGGCCGAGCGGACGGTCCGGGCGCTGCTCGACGAGGAGCTCACCGTCGGCACGTTCGCGAGCGCGGGCATGACCCTGGTGCCGGCCGCGCTCGCCGGCTTCCGCCGGGACCACCCCGGCGTGGCGCTGCGGCTGCTGGACCTCGAACCGCCGGACGGGTACGGCCTGGTCAGCTCCCGCGAACTCGACCTGCTGATCACCCACCGGTACCCCGGCGCACCACTGCCCGACCCGCGCGGCCTGCAGCGGTCGCTGCTGCGTTCGGAGCGGTTCCGGCTGATCCTGCCGAAGGGGCACGCGAAGGCGCGCGCCCGCCGGCTCACCCTGCGGGCACTGGCCGCGGAGGACTGGATTTCCGGCAGCCCGGGCGTGCCCAACCGCGCGTGCCTGGAGCAGCTCGCCGACGCCGCCGGCGTGGCGCTGCGGGTGGCGTACGAGACGCGGGACTACCAGGTGATCGTGGCGCTGGTGGAAGCCGGGCTGGGCATCGCGTTCGTGCCGGAGAGCGTGCTGGAGCGGGTCGGCCCGGCCCGCGTCGAGGTCCGCGACGCGGCGGACGCCCGGCCGGAGCGGGAGATCTTCCTGGTGCACCACCGGCGCCCGGGCCGGCTGGTGACCGAGATGGTGGCGCGGCTCAGCCGGTGACCCGGCCCGCGCTTTCGAACCGCGCCGACGCCGCCCGCAGCGCTTCCAGGCAGGCCCGCACCGCCCCGCGGTCCTCCTCGCCCGCCCGGCAGACCGCGTGGATCGTGCGGCTCAGCGCCGGCCGCGTGGTCAGGATCCGCACCCCCTCCGGCATGCGGTCGCGGGCCAGCCGCGGGACCAGCGCCGCGCCGAGGTTGCCCGCCACCAGGGCCAGCTGGGTCGGGTAGCCGCCGACCGTGCAGCTGATCCGCGGCTCCATCCGCTGCTTGCGCAGCACCCGGACGAGCCACTCGTGGCACCCCGAACCCGCGCTCCAGCCGATCCACGGTAGATCGTCCACTTCGGACAGGTCGACCGCCTTGCGGTGGGCCAGCCGGTGCCCGGCCGGCAGGGCGAGGTCGGCGACGTCGGAGAACAGCGTGCTGCTCGCCGCCGACGGCGGGATCACCGTCGGGTGGTCGGTCCAGTCGGGATCGCGCCGATCCGCAGCGGCCCGATGACGTCGTCGCGCAGCAGCTCCAGGTCCGCCTTCGCCTCGGCGACCTGGGCGAGGATCCGCTCCGCGTGCCCGGCCAGCACCTGGCCCGCCTTCGTCAGCCGGACACCGCGGCCGCGCGGCTCCAGCAGCGGCTGGCCGGCCTCGCGCTCCAGCTTCGCCAGCTGCTGGGACACCCCGGACGGCGTGACGTGCAGGGATTCGGCCGCCGCGGCGACCGAACCGTGGGTGGCGACCGCGTGCAACGCCCGCATCCGCTCGAGTCCGAACACGGTAGCGATGCTACCGAATTCCAGGCAGAAACATTCGCTTGTCCTTGACAGTCGGCGCCCGCACGCTGAAGACGTGCTCACGACCGCCCCGACGCTCACCCGCCGCCTCGACCCGCGGCTGCTCGCCGCCCTCGGCAGCTTCTGCATCTCGCTGTCGTCGGTCTTCATCAAGGTTTCGCACGTCAGCGGCAGTACGAGTGCCTTCTGGCGCTGCCTGCTCGCCCTGCCGGTGCTGCTCCTGCTGGCCGGGCGCGAACGGCGCACACCCGGTCGGCGCCGGGTGCTCCTCCCGCTGCTGGCCGGGACCGGGCTCGGCCTGGACTTCGTGCTCTGGGGCGAAGCGATCCCGCGGGTCGGCGCCGGCATCGCGACCGTGCTCCTCGCCGTGCAGGTGGTGATCGTGCCGCTGCTGGCCTTCGCGTTCCTGGCCGAACGGCCGTCGAAGCGGTTCCTCACCGCGGTGCCCGTGCTGCTCGCCGGGATCGTGCTGGCCGGCGGCTTCGCCGGCACCGGCTCGTTCGGCCCGGACCCGGTCACCGGCGCGGTCGCGGCGCTGCTGGCCGGCGCCGGGTACGCCGGCTACCTCTTCCTGATCCGGCTCAGCGGCGGCACCGGCACGCAAGCGCACTCGCTGGCGCTGGCGACGGTCTCCGCCGGGGTGGTCGCCGTCGTGCTCGGCGTCCCGACCGGCACGCTCGACCTGACGCCGGGCCGGCCCGCGTTCGGCTGGCTGATCGCGCTCGCCGGCGTCGGCCAGCTGGCGGGCTGGCTGCTCATCTCCGCCGCGCTGCCCCGGATGTCCGCGACCACCGGGGCGACGCTGATGCTGCTGCAGCCGGTCGGCGCGGTCCTGCTCGGCGTCGGCCTGCTCGGGGAGACGCCCGGGTGGGCGCAGCTGATCGGGTGCGCCGGGGTCGTCGCCGCGGTCTGCTTCGCCGGCGGCGGACGATCTGCGCGCGAAGGCCGTCCCGGCTAACGTCGCGGGCATGCGGGTGCTGGTGGCAGGGGCGTCGGGGTTCGTCGGCAGCCGGTTGTGCCCGGCGCTGGAGGCGGCCGGCCACGAGGTGCTCGCGATGACCCGCCACCCGGCGAAGTACCGCGGCGCCGGGAAAGCCGTCCGCGGCGACGTCGCCGACGTCGGTTCGCTGCGGGACGCGCTCAAGGGCGTCGAAGCCGCGTACTACCTCGTGCATTCACTCGACAGTGCGGACTTCAAGCGCCGTGACGCCGATGCCGCGCGCGCGTTCGCCCGGGCCGCGGAAGGCCTGCACCGGATCGTCTACCTCGGCGGGCTCGGGGACGACGACGATGCGCTGTCGGAGCACCTGGCCAGCCGGCGCGAGGTCGAACGGCTGCTCGGGGAGTCCGGCGTGCCGGTGACCGTGCTGCGCGCCGGGATCGTGATCGGCCACGGCGGCACGTCGTGGGAACTGACCCGGCAGCTGGTCGAGCACCTGCCGGCGATGGTGACCCCGCGCTGGGTCACCACGCGGACGCAGCCGATCGCGATCGCCGACGTCGTCCGCTACCTCGTCGGGGTGCTCGACCACCCGGAGGCCGCGGGCCGGACGTTCGACATCGGCGGCCCGGAAGTGCTGGCCTACCGCGACATGCTGCAGCGGGTGGCGGCGATCGAGGGCCGGCCGCTGGTGATCCTGCCGGTCCCGCTGCTGTCCCCGCGGCTTTCGTCGTACTGGCTGTCGCTGGTGACCGACATCGACGTCACGACCGGGCGGGCACTGATCGACTCGATGACCAACGAGGTCGTGGTCCGCGACGACGCGATCCGCCGGATCGTCGACTTCGAGCCGATGGGCTACGACGAAGCGGTGCTGCAGGCCCTGGGCGAGCGCGCGAAGAGCCGGCGGCCGGCGTGAAGCCGCTCCTCGCCGCGGTGACCGCCGCCGGATCCGGCCTGCTCGGCGCGTCGCTGGCCAGCCGCCCCGGCTCCCGCCGCTTCCACGTGCTGACGGCCTCGGTCGCGGCCACCTGGCTCGCCGGGGCCCGGGCCGCCGGGCCGGTCCGCCGGGGGAGCGCGGACGTCGTCCAGCCGGTGGCCGTGGGCGCGGGCGCGTTCGGCGTGTTCTACGGGTGCGCGCTGGTGGCCCGCCGCATCCCGCTGCTGCGCCGCGCGATCGCCGGGGTCCTGGACCACGCCCGCCGTGGCCCGACGGCCTCGGTGGCGGCGACGACGTTGGTCACGGGAGCGGCGGAGGAGGTCTTCTTCCGCGGAGCCCTGTACGACGCGTCGGGGGCCCGGGTGGCCACGGCGGTGTACGTGCTTTCCACGACGGCGACCCGGAATCCGGCGCTGGTGCTGGCCTCGGCGGTGATGGGCACGTTGTTCGCGTGGCAGCGCGGCCGGTCGGGCGGGGTGCAGGCGCCGCTGCTGACGCACGTGGTCTGGTCGGCGCTGATGCTGGCCTTCATGCCGCGCCTGTTCCCGCCCGAGGAGTGACGTCGTCCCGGCCCCTGCGTCTCCGGCCGCGGAACCGGTGGCCGACGGCGCCGCAGAGCACCCCGGCCGCGGCGGAGGACAGGCCGGACACGGCCAGGCCCACGACGAGGACGCCGATCAGGATCGCCGCGATACCGCCGGCGACGCAGAGCAGCTTGCGCATGTCCTTCGAGCGGGCCCGGGAGCTCATCACCCACTTCAGGAAATCGAACAGGACTGCGGAGTTCGTGGTGCTCGAGGAGTTCATGTCTCCAGAAGACCCGATCCGCCGCGCGTTCCACAGCGATCCGAACGAAGCCGGAACGATGCGAACGGGAGCGGACGGGCCGGAACGGGACGCGTAACACGCCGGTCGGCTGGTGCGACCGGTTGATGTGGTCGTTTCCCCCTCTTCCGGCCTGTTCGGCGATCTGGTGCCGGAGCAGGCGAACAGCGTCGCCGACTTCGCCGGCTTGCTGCGGCAGGTCCGGTCGCGCTCGGGGATGACGTACGACGAACTGGCCAGGTCGTCGTCGAACCGCCCGAAGTCGCTGGCCAAATCGACCATGACCGACCTGTTCAACGGCACCCGGCTGCCTCGCGAGCACCAGCTGGTGACGATCCTGCTCGCGTGCGGGTTGCCCAGCGAAGCGCTCGGCCCGTGGCAGCGGGCCCGCGCCCGGCTGGAGACGAGCACCGGCCCGCAGGAGCTCGATCTGGTCGTGGTCCGGAACGACTTCGACGACTTCTCCCGCGACCTGGGCGACCGCCTCGCCGAAGCCCGGCAGGAGGTGTCCGATCTGCGGCGGCGGGAGCAGGACCTGGCGGCCCGCCTGGCCCGCGAGGAGACCAAGTGCCGGCAGCTGGAAGCGGACCTGGAACGGTTGCGCGCCGGCCGGGCGGTGGCCGGAGCGGTGGTCTCGCCGGGTGACGTGCAGCGCGAGCAGGATCTGCACGTCCTGCACGGTCGCGAACGTGCGCACATCGAGAACATGCGGGTCGAGCTGGCGGAGATCAACCAGGCCCGACGCCAGGCCGAAGAGCAGGTCGAGCTCGTCGCGGCCGAGTCGAAGGACAGCCGGCACCAGCTGGGCCGGGTCGTCGACTTCATGGAACTGCACTTCACCCGGGCCGAGTACGAGCGCCGTGAGCGGGAGAAGCTGGAGAGCCGGCTGGAGGAGGCGCAGCGGCGGATAGCGCAGCTGCAGCGAGTCCTGGCCATGTACCAAGAACCGCTTTGACCGCGCTTCCCGGAAGTCCGCTTTTCCACCAGGATGACTCCTCGTGCGGATCCTCCTCGCAGCTGCCGCCGCCCTCCTCCTCGCCGGGTGTCAGGCCGAGGTGCCCGGCGAAGCGTCCGCGGACGGATTCGTCGTCAAAGACGCGACGCGGCTGCGGTTCCGCCCGGTGCTGGGTGAGCTGCCGCCCGGGCCGGCGGCCGGCCCGCCGGGGCAGCGGCAGAGCACGGACCCGGCCGCGCAGGAGGCCGCGGCCCGCGCGCTCGACTGCGCGCCGGGTGCGCCGGACACCCTGGACGGCCGGGACGATCCGGCGCTCCCGCTGGTGAGCTGCGACCCCGTGACGGGCAGCCGGTTCGTCCTCGGCCCCGGGTTCCTCAGCGGCGCGGACGTGGGCTGGGTGGAGGCCCGGCTCGACCCGGCGACGGGAAGCTCCGTCGTCAACCTCAGCTTCAGCACGGCCGGGGCGCGGACGTGGGCGGAGTGGACCGGCAGCAACGTCGGCAAGCAGGTCGCGATGGTCGTGAAGAGCCGGGTGCTCACCGCGCCGCAGATCCAGGCCGCCATCACCGACGGCGCCACGCAGATCACCGGGAAGTTCACGCTGCCGGAAGCGCAGCAGCTGGCGCGGGACATCGCCGGCGCGTGACGCTCAGCAGGGCGGCGTCTCCCGGCAGGCTTCCACGCCGGTCTTGCGCGTGGCCTGCTGCAACAGCTCGTAGAGCGTCTCCCGCTGCTCGTCGCTCAGCCCGCTGAACACCTCGTCCTCGACCGCCGTCAACGCGAACTCCGCCCGCGCCAGGAGCTTCGCGCCCACGTCGGTCAGCTCGACCAGGTGACGGCGGCGGTCCTCGGGGGAGCGGCGCCGCGCGATCAGGTTCTCCGTCTCCAGCTCGTTGAGCAGGGTCACCACGTTCGTGCTGTCCATTTCCAGGATCTTCGCCAGGTCCTGCTGCGAGCTGCCGCCGCGGTCACGCAGCACCGTGAGCGGGATGAGGTGCCGCGGCCGCAGGCCGAGCGGGGCCAGCACCGACTCGCTGCGCAGCCGCAGCCGGCGCGCTAGGTGGTCGACCAGCGCGCCGCAGCGGTGCGGGGGCTGGTTGACGACCGGGAGCGAGGTCATGCCGCCCAGTATATGGGCAGTCCAATGGTCGATGTGATATCAATGGTTTGTCCTACACCAACGATCTATGGACGGCTAACGACATGGCTCATCTCCTGCACATCGACTCGAGCATCCAGGGCGACGCCTCGGTGAGCCGGCGGCTCAGCGCGCGGGCCGCGGCGGCGTGGCGCTCCGCGCACCCGGAGGGCACCGTCACCTACCGCGACCTGGGCTCTCACCCGATCCCGCACGTCGACGCGGCCGGCGCCATGGCCGGGCGGGTGCCACCCGCGGAGCACACGCCCGAGCAGGCGGCGGCCTGGGCGCGGACGGTCGAGCTCGTCGAGGAGGTCAAGGCGGCCGACACCGTGCTGCTCGGCCTGCCGCTGTACAACTTCGGGCCGCCGAGCAGCGTCAAGACCTGGGTCGACCACCTGATCGCCCCGGGCCTGTCGGTCGACCCCGAGACCAACGCCGGCCTGCTCGGCGGCCGCGAGTTCGTCGTGCTGGCCAGCCGGGGCGGCGGCTACGGCGAGGGCACGCCCCGCGAAGGCTGGGACCACGCCCAGCAGTGGCTCCCGCACGGCGTCTCCCTGACCGGCCTGGAGCCGCGCTTCATCACCGCCGAGCTGACGCTGGCGCCGGTCCGCCCGGCGCTGGCGGAACTCATCCCGCTCGCCGAAGAGAGCCTCGCGGCGGCGGAACGCGCCATCGACGAGCTGTGGGTGCCGGCCCGGGTCTGAGCCCGGTCAGGAGTCCGCGGCGGCGGGCCCGAGGTCGAGGAGCTGCTCGAAGAACCCGCCGATGCCCAGCTCCCGGTCCACGAGGTGCACCTCGAGGATCCAGTGCGACGTCCGCCCGGTGCGGTCCGGGCGCCGCATCGGGCCGTCGCTGCCGGGGGCGATGTAGGAGTCGATGCGGGCGCCGTCGATCGTCTCGTGGGGGAACTGCCCGACCAGGTGGCCTGCGATCTCCCCGCCGAACTCCCAGCCCGCCTCCCGCGCCAGCGCCACCATGTGCGCGTACAACTCGGCACCCGTGACGTCCGGCCGCGCGGCGAAGTACGCGCGGCCGGCGTCGAACACCACCGGCAGGGCGTCGCGCAGCCGGTGCTTGACCGGGTCCTCGCCCAGCACGAACGTCCGGCCGAAGTCCGCTTCGAATTCCTCGAAGATCGGGCCGAAGTCGGCGAACACGATGTCGTCGGCGGCCAGGACCCGGTCCGGCGGGTTCTCGCGGTACGGCCGCAGCGTGTTGACCCCCGCCCGGACGATTCGCTTGTGCCAGTACCGGCGGATCCCCAGCAGGTCACCGGCCAGGTCGCGGATCGCGTCGCTCGCCTCGGTCTCCCGGACCCCCGGGGCGAGGATGCCGCGGCCGGCCACCGCCGCGAACAGCTCGACCGCCTTCGCCTGCGCGCCGAGCAGCCGTTCGACGCGCTCGGCCTCGTCCTCGAGCGGCTCACCCATGGCCCCGACGGTAGCAACGCCCGGCCCGGGCGGTACCGTGCCGCGGCGGGCGGACTGACGCGGTGCGGCACAGACGCACCTTGGGCGAGGAAGGTCGGGTTTGAGCGCGCACACCTCCCAGATGGACGACATCCGGCTCGTCGCGCAGCCCAGCGCGCTGCCGGTCACCGAGCTGTTCGTCCGCCTGATTCTCACCGACTGGTCCCTGCTGCCGATGCTGGAGCAGGTGACCGCCACTGCGAGACGCCTGGTCGAGGCCGTGATCGACGCGAGCGACCCGAAGGCGCCCGCCTTCGTGACGCTGCGGCTGCGGCTGCGCGCCGAGGTGCTCTCGATCGAGGTCGACGACGACGTGCCCGGACGGCCGGACACCCCGGCCCGCCCCGGCGAGCGGCTCGGCGTCTCGCCCGCCGAGGGCGGCGGCCGCACCACCTGGTGCGAACTGCCGCTGCCGGGCGGCATGACCGCGCGGCAGGTGCGCCTGCCCCGGCGCCAGGACCGCCGGACGCTCGTCGACGAGCCGGTCTCCGGCGATCCGGTGGCCGCCGATCCCGAGGTCCTGGAACGCCTGCTGACCCGGCTGAGCGGCTGGTCCGGCCAGAGCTGAACGTTTTGCCTCGTACGTCCGTGCACCCAGGCAGGGGATGACGCGGACGCGAGGAGGCAGCCGTCGTGCGGATCGTGATCGCGGAGGACGACGCCCTGCTGCGCGAGGGGCTGGTGCTGCTCCTGCGCAGCGAGGGGTTCGAGGTCGCCGCCGCCGTCGACCACCCGGACGACCTGGTCGCGACGGTCGAGGCCGGAGAACCGGACCTGGCCGTCGTCGACGTCCGGATGCCGCCGACGTTCACCGACGAAGGGCTCCGCGCCGCCCTCGAAGCCCGGCGCCGCGTCCCCGGCCTGGCGATCCTCGCGCTGTCGGCGTTCGTCGAAGACGGCTACGCGGGCGACCTCCTGGCCGCCGGCGGCGGAGGAGCCGGGTACCTGCTCAAGGAGCGCGTCGGCAAGCCCGACGAGTTCCTCGACGCCCTCCGGCGCGTCGCGGCCGGTGGCACGGTCCTGGACCGCGACGTCGTGGCGGTGCAGCTGGCCCGGCCCCGGCCCGGCGACCCCGTGGCGACCCTGACACCCCGCGAGCGCGAGGTGGTGGCGTTGCTGGCCGAGGGCCATTCGGTGCCGACGATCGGGCGGCTGCTCGGCATCGGCACCGCCGCGGCCCGGCAGCACGCCGGGGACGTCGGCACGAAACTGCGCGTCCCCGACGGCGCCCAGGCGATGCTCAGCTACTTGCGGGCGTGAGGACTTCGGCCTGCCGTTCGCGGTACTTCGCCACGTTGGCGAGCTTGACGTCCTCGTAGCCGCGGACGAGGTCGGGCAGCTCGGCCAGCGCCAGTGCCCGTGCTCGGTCCCGGGTCCGGAACGCCTCCAGGACCACGTTGCGGTAGTCCTCGATCAGCTCGCGCTCGACCCGCCGCACCTCGGCGCGGCCGAACGGGTCGAAGCGGGTCCCGCGCAGCCGCCGCAGCGCGTGCAGCAGCCGGAACGCCGGCCGGAACCACGGGCCGAGGCTGATCTTGCGCCGCATCCCGAGCGCCCGCAGGGCCGGCGGGTGCAGCCGGTAGGCGTACTTCGTGCCCGCGCCGAACTGCTCTTCCAGGCCGTCGGTGAACGCCGGGTCCAGCGACAGCCGGGCGACCTCGTACTCGTCCTTGTACGCCATCAGCTTGTACAGGTGCTTCGCGACGGCCTCGGTGATCTCCGTCGGCCCGTCCTCCAGCACCCGCACCCGCTCGACGAACTCCGCGTACGCGCGGGCGTACGCCTTGTCCTGGTAGGTGACCAGGTCGGGGATCCGGATGTCGAGCAGCCGCGCCAGCTCGGAGCCGGGCTCGGCCTGCACCAGGGCCCGCATCGGGTGCGGCTTCGCCGTCGCGGGCCGGGTGGCGGCCGCCGGGGGTTCGGCGACGAGCAGGCGGCCGCGGCGGAACGCCTGCAGGTTCGCGGCGACCTGGGTGCCGTTCAGCTCGATGGCGCGTTCGATCGCCGACGCGGGCAGCGGGATCGCGCCGGTCTGGAACGCCGCGCCGAGCTGCAGGACGTTGGCGAACTGGTCGTCGTCGAAGAACTCCTCGGCCAGCCCGCGCGCGTCCAGCGACACCGTGCGCTTCGCGGCGGCTTCGAGGGGCGCGAGCACACTGCCGGGCTCCGGGAAGGACACCGTCGTGTCGACGACCATCCGGCCGGTCGGGACCTCGGTCGTGGAGACGACGACGGTGGTGCGGGCCGGATCGGCGGCCTTCAGGTTCGCCGCGTCCGCCCCGACCAGCGCGTCACAGGCCAGGTAGAGGTCGCACTCGCCGGCCGCCAGCTTCGGGGCCTGTTCGACCGGCTCCGCCGTCACCTTCAGGTCGGAGACGACCGCGCCGCCCTTCTGCGCGAGTCCGGTCTGGTCGAGCGTGCGGACGTGCCGTCCGTCGAGGACCGCGGCGGTGGCGAGGATCTGCGTCACGGTGACCACGCCGGTGCCGCCGATCCCGGTGATCCGCACGGTGAAGTCCGTGTCCCGGGTTTTCGGCGCGGGAACGGCGTCGGCGGCCGGCTCGACGGCCTTCCGGCGCCGCTTCTTCCCGGACGGCACCACGGTGACGAACGACGGGCAGTCCCCGGCCAG
The DNA here is from genome assembly GCF_053601215.1 of Amycolatopsis sp. NPDC004772. Classification (NCBI taxonomy): domain Bacteria; kingdom Bacillati; phylum Actinomycetota; class Actinomycetes; order Pseudonocardiales; family Pseudonocardiaceae; genus Amycolatopsis; species Amycolatopsis sp. NPDC004772. The sequence continues at coordinate 4,422 of NZ_JBSGBK010000029.1, read as the reverse complement.
GCAGGAGTAGTCGACGTTGCACGACGACTGGTGGATCGCGGTCTTGCGGCCGAACTCGGTCTGCACCGGCTGCACGGACAGGCAGTTCGACTTGGTGCCGCAGTCGCCGCAGCCCTCGCAGACGCGCTCGTTGACGACCACGCGCGTCGCGGGCGCGGTCTGCTTGCCGCGGCGGCGCTTCCGCCGCTTCTCGGCCGCGCACTCCTGCTCGTGGATCAGCACGGTGACGCCCTTGACCGCGGCCAGTTCCTCCTGCGTGCGCAGGAGTTCGGAGCGGTCGCGGACTTCGACACCCGCGGGCAGCTTCCGGTGTTTGGCCGGGGCGTCGCTGGTGATCACGACCCGCTTCGCGCCCTCGACGAGCAGCAGCTGGGCGACCTTCTCGACGGGCAGCCCGCCGACCGCGTCCTGGCCGCCGGTCATCGCCACGGCGGAGTTGTAGAGCAGCTTGTAGGTGATGTTCACGCCGGCCGCGACCGCCGCGCGCACGGCGAGGCTGCCGGAGTGGGTGAAGGTGCCGTCGCCGATGTTCTGGACGAAGTGCTGCGCCTCGACGAACGGCGCCATGCCGATCCACTGGGTGCCCTCGCCGCCCATCTGCGTCACGCCGAGGACGGTGCCGACCTGGTCGGGCTCCATGAACAGGGCCATGGTGTGGCAGCCGATTCCGCCGCCCACCAGCGTGCCTTCCGGGACCTTCGTCGACGAGTTGTGCGGGCAGCCCGAGCAGAAGTACGGCGTGCGGGCGAGCAGCGGGACGGCGATGCGCTCGCGGCGACGGCGTCCGCGGTAGGCCTCGACCGACGGGATGTCCCGCGGCAGGACCCGGGCCAGGCCGGCGGCGATGCCGTCCGGGTCCAGTTCGCCGAGCTCGGTGAACAGCGTCCGGCCGTCGTGGTCCTTCTTGCCGATGATCCGCGGTGCGTTCGTCGTGCCGTACAAGACCTCTTTGAGCGCGGTTTCGACGAACGCGCGCTTCTCCTCGACGACGACGATGTCGTCGAGGCCGTCGGCGAACTCGCGGACGATCGCGGGTTCCAGGGGGTGGATCGCGCCGAGCTTGAGGATGCGGATGCCGTGCTCGCCCTCGTCCAGGCCGAGGGTGCGCAGCGCCTGCTGGAGGTCCAGAAAGGACTTCCCGGCGGCGACGATGCCGATCCGGTCGGCCGGTCCGCGGGCGGTGATCCGGTTGATCGTGCTCGCGCGCAGGTAGTCGAGGACCAGCGGGAGGCGGACGGTGAAGAGGCTGCGTTCCAGCTCGGCGAGGCTCGCGCCGAGCAGCCGGGACGTCGGTGCGTGCCGATAGGCCTTTTCGATGCGCGGTGCGGTCCACTGGGGACGGACGGTGGCCGTGCCGGACGCGTCGGCGACGTTGGCCACGACTTTCAGCGACGTCCACAGCCCGCTGGCCCGCGACAGCTCGACGGCGTGCATCCCGAGGTCGAGGACGTCCTGGGCGTCGGCCGGGAAGAGGACGGGGATGGCCAGGTCGGCGAGGGCGAGCTCGGACGCGCAGGGGACGGTGGAGGACTTGGCGTTGGGATCGTCGCCGACGAGGGCGACCGCCCCGCCCCGCGGGTCGGTGCCGGCCAGGTTGGCGTGGCGGAGGGCGTCGCTGGCCCGGTCGAGACCGGGGGCCTTGCCGTACCAGAAGCCGGTGACCCCCCGGTTCCCGCCGGCCCCGGCGACGAGCTGGCTGCCCATGACCGACGTCGCGGCGAGCTCTTCGTTGAGGCCGGGCCGGTGCACGACGTCGTGCTTCTCCAGCAGCGTCGCGCGGCGGCCGAGTTCGAGGTCGTAACCGGCCAGCGGCGAGCCCTCGTAGCCGGAGACGAAGACGGCGGGGTCGCCCCCGTGGGCGCGGTCGTGGCGGACGCGGTCGAACAGCAGCCGGACCAGGGCTTGGACCCCGGTCAGGTGCACGGTCCCGGCCTCCCGCAGATAGCGGTCTTCCAGCGTGAACGTCTCCACGGGCGCGCTCCCTTCGTTTCGGGCACGATGCGACGTGGGCCACAGTGGCGCAACAGGCGGTGTTGCTTTGTCGACCTCGACGCAAACTTCGGTGGTCGATGGCGGCTTTTGGTGCTGATTTTTGCGTCGGACTACGCTGTGACGCATGCCCGAAGAGCTGCTCGACGCCACCGACCACGAAATCCTCGGCCTGCTGCGCGAGGACGCCCGCCGGACGCTGTCGGACATCGCCGCCCGCGTCACCCTGTCGACGGCGGCGGTCAAGCGCCGCATCGACCGGCTGCGGGAGAGCGGCGTGATCACCGGGTTCACGGTCCAGGTCGACCACGCGAAGCTGGGCTGGGGGATCGAGGCGTTCACCGAGCTGAGGTTCGTGGGGAACACGAAGGTGGCCGAGATCCTCCGGACGACCACGAGGATGCCGGAGGCCCAGGCGGTGTTCACGATCGCGGGCGACCCGGACGCGTTGGTGTGGCTGCGCGTCCGCGACATGGCCCATTTGCAGAAGACGATCGACGAGATCCGCCGGCACCACCAGGTGACGGGGACGAAGACGTTGATCGCCCTGGAATCCTGGTCGCGGTAGCCCGTGGAGGTCGTGACGCTGGCCGGGCGGCCGGACCTTTTCGAGGCGGTGTACGCGATCCCGTATCCGCCGGGCTCGCCGCGGTTCATGGAGGGCAGTTTGACGAGCTTGCTGGCCCGCGGGCGGCGGGTGGCCCGGCGCTGGCCCCATCTGGTGGTGGCGTTGCTGGAGGATGGGGCACCGGTGGCGCGGGGGATCATGGTGCCGTTCCGGGGGCGGTCGCCGTTTCCGGCCCGTGGCTGGGACGAGGTGGTCGTGTGGGCTGCCGAGGATGCGCTCGACGCTGTCGCTCCGGATACCGCTTGCGGTCTGGAGATCGCGGTGGATCCTTCGTGCCAGGGGCGGGGACTGTCATCGGCGGTGCTCGCCGCGATGCGGGAAGCTGTTGCGGCGGCGGGGCTTTCGTCGCTGGTCATCCCGGTTCGGCCGCCGGACAAGGATCCTGGTGTTTCGATGGCGGAGTACGCGTCGGCTGTTCGTTCGGACGGGTTGCCTGTCGATCGCTGGCTGCGGACGCATGTCCGGGCCGGAGGCGTGATCGAGTGCGTGGCTCCTTGTTCGGCCACGGTGCAGGGTTCTCTGGCCGACTGGCGGCGGTGGACCGGGTTGCCGTTCGATCGTGACGGGTTGGTTGTGGTTCCCGGAGCTCTTGCGCCGATATTTGTGTCCACTGTGGATGATTACGCGGTGTACGTTGAGGCCAATGTCTGGGTCTCCCATGGTGTGACTGGAGTTCCTACCCGTTCGAGTGATGAACTCGTGTTCGATGGTCGGTAATCTTGATCTATGTCCGACAGCGCTCGTTCGTCCGCCGAGGCGGTGGCTTTTGCCGACCGTCTCGGTGAGTTGCTCGCGTGTATGCGGTCTGCGGAGGCCGAGTTGGGGGCGCTGGTGGTGGAGATCGAGCAGCGCGGGGTGATGGAGGTGTTCGGGTACCGCTCTGTTGCCCGGTTGCTGGAGCACCTGGGCGACCTGCCGAGGTCGGCGGCGGAACGTCTGGTGAAGCGGGCTCGTTTGGTCAATTCCGGCCGCAACCTCGATGGCACCCCGATCCCCGCCCTGGCGCCGGCCACGGGTGTTGCTGCTTTGACCGGGTCGCTGAGTGCCCCGATGATCGACACGATCACCGGGGTCCTGGCCGAGGTTCCGCCCGAGCACCGTGACCACGTCGAGGCTGATCTGTTGGCGTTCGCTGCCGAGGCCGGGCACAAGCAGGTCGCGGTCCTCGGTGCCCGGATCCTCGCTCACCTGGCTCCCGATGGTGCCGAACCCGACGACACCGAACCTTCCACTCCCACCCGGGAACTGCTTCTGCGTCGCCGAAGATCCGGAGTCTGGGAGCTCAACGGCAAGTTCGACGACGAAACCGGCACCCGCGCCAGCGCCCTGCTCGACGCGCTGGCCGAGCGCCGCACTGGCGACGACGGGCCCGACCACCGCGCGATGCCGCAGCGTTACGGCGACGCCTTCTCCGACGCGATCGACCTGGCCCTGAATTCCCCTGATTTGCCGATGCAGGCCGGGGAACGAGCGCACGTCATGGTCGCGGTTTCCCTCACCGACCTGCAGTCCGGCATCGGTCAGGCCACGCTCGGTGACACCGGGACCATGACCGCCGCCGAAGCCCGGGTCCACGCCTGCGACGCCATGATCATCCCCGCGGTGTTGGGTGCGAAGAGTGAACCGCTCAACCTCGGGCGCCTCCGCCGTTTGATCTCCGCCGGGCTGCGCCGGGCGTTGTTCCTGCGCGACCGCGGTTGCGTGTTCCCTGGCTGCCATCGCCCACCCCGGCACTGCCAGGGCCATCACATCCGGCATTGGGCCGACGGCGGCCCTACTGACCTGAACAACCTGGTGTTGATGTG